>NZ_BNEL01000001.1:5757500-5939903 GCF_018327685.1 Streptomyces sp. TS71-3
GCGGCAGCAGCCGGGCCAGGTCGACGACGTTGACCATGCGCACCACCAGCTCGGGCAGGTGGGTGCGGAGCAGCTGCACCGCGGCGAGGGTCTCCTGCGTCGGCACGTCGCCCGCCGCGGCCATCACCACGTCGGGCTCCCGGATGCCGTCCTCGTTGCCCGCCCAGTGCCAGATCCCGGCGCCACGGGCGCAGTGCGCGTTCGCCTCGTCCAGCGTCAGCCAGTCGAAGCAGGGCTGCTTGCCGGCGATCACGACGTTGACGTAGTCCCGGCTGCGCAGCACGTGGTCCGCGATGGACAGCAGGGTGTTGGTGTCCGGCGGCAGGTAGACCCGGACGGCCTCCGGGCTCTTGTTGAGGATGTGGTCGACGAAACCGGGGTCCTGGTGGGAGAAGCCGTTGTGGTCCTGGCGCCAGACGTGCGAGGTCAGCAGGTAGTTGAGCGAGGCGATGGAGGCGCGCCAGGGCAGCCCCCGGGTGATGCGGAGCCACTTGATGTGCTGGTTGACCATGGAGTCCACGATGTGCGCGAACGCCTCGTAGGTGGCGAACAGCCCGTGCCGCCCGGTCAGCAGGTAGCCCTCCAGCCAGCCCTGGCAGGTGTGTTCCGAGAGGATCTCCATCACCCGGCCGTGCCGGTCCAGGTCCTCGTCGACCGGGAGCTGCTGCTCCTGCCAGGCCTTGCCGGTCGCCCCGTAGACGGCCCCCAGGCGGTTGGAGGCGGTCTCGTCCGCGCCGACGAGCCGGAAGTTCCGGCTGTCCGCGGTGGCACGCATGAGCTCCTCCAGCAGCCCCCCGAGCACCCGGGTCGGCTCGTGCGTCGCCCTGCCGGGCTCCTCGACCGGCACGGCGTACCGTTCCAGCGGCGGAAGGGGCAGCTCACGCAGCATCAGCCCGCCGTTGGCGTACGGGGTCGAGCCGAGCCGCCGGGCGCCCACGGGCACGCAGGCCAGCACCTCGGGACGGGGCCTGCCCTGCTCGTCGAAGAGCTCCCGGGGCCCGTACGAACGCATCCACGACTCCAGTTGCCGCAGGTGCTTGGGGTTCTCGCGGACCTCGGCCAGCGGAACCTGGTGGGAACGCCAGGTGCCCTCGACGGGCAGCGAGTCGACCTCCGCCGGTCCGGTCCAGCCCTTCGGGGTGCGCAGCACGATCATCGGCCAGTGGGGGCGTTCGGTGGAGCCCTCGTGGCGGGCGGCGCGCTGGATCAGGGCGATGTGGTCCAGGGCCGTGTCCATGGCCTGGGCCAGGGCGCGGTGCACGGTGTCGGGGTCGTCCCCGGCGACGTGCAGGGGAGTGTGCCCGTAGCCGCGCAGCAGGTCGTCCAGTTCCGCCTCGGGCAGGCGCGCGAGCACCGTGGGATTGGCGATCTTGTAGCCGTTCAGGTGCAGGATCGGCAGCACGGCACCGTCGTGCACGGGGTCGAGGAACTTGTTGGAGTGCCAGGACGTGGCCAGCGGCCCGGTCTCCGCCTCGCCGTCGCCGACGACGCAGGCCACCAGCAGGTCCGGGTGGTCCAGCGCGGCCCCGTAGGCGTGCGACAGGGAGTAGCCCAGCTCGCCGCCCTCGTGGATGGAACCGGGCGTCTCGGGGGCGACGTGGCTGGGCACGCCGCCGGGGAAGGAGAACTGCTTGAAGAGCCTGCCCATGCCCTCGGCGTCCCGGGAGACGTCCGGGTACGTGTCCGAGTAGCTTCCCTCCAGCCACGAACCCGCGAGCACGGCGGGCCCTCCGTGCCCGGGGCCCCAGACGCACAGGGCGTCCTGGTCGCGCCCCTTGATCACCCGGTTGAGGTGGGTGTAGACGAGGTTCAGCCCCGGGGTCGTGCCCCAGTGGCCGAGCAGGCGGGGCTTGACGTGCTCGGGCCGCAGCGGCTCCGTCAGCAGCGGATTGGCCATCAGGTAGATCTGTCCGACCGCCAGGTAGTTGGCCGCACGCCAGTGGGCGTCGAGCGAGCGCACCTCGTCGTCCGAGAGCCACCCTGCCGTCTTCTCCGGAGCGTCGAGCATGAGGGTTCCTTCCGTGGTGACAGACGCATGCACCTGTTCTTCCACCGGCTGCCCGCGGCACGACAGCGACAGGGCCGGTCGGGCTAGCGGGTGGCCGCGCCGGACGAGCCGAAACCGGCGCGGTGCCCCCTGCGACGCGTTCCGGCGGGCCCCGTCCGGGCGGCGGTGACCCGTCCCGGCCCCGTTGAGCGTGGGTCTCCGTCGCGGCCGCTGTGGCGGGGCACCACAGGTCCGGCGGGCCAGGTGTGTGCGCCGCATCCGCTGGCCGGGCGCTGCGCAGGGCCTACGGTGCGCTGAGACCTGGGGCGGCCCGGTCCTCCGGACGGACCCGGGGGAGGGACGGCCCGCACGGGCCGGTCGGCCGCGGGGACCGGTCGGCCGAAGGCCGGTCGGCGGCACGGAACGGTCGCCCGTACGAGCGGATGGGCCGATCGTCCGCAAGGCCGCCAGGGCCGTGGCCGGCCGCGCCGGCCAAGGACGCCGCCGCACCACCGCATCACGGCACCACCGCATCACGGCACGGTCGCACACCGCATCACCGCACCACTGCACCATCGGCACCACCGCACCGGGTCGCACCCCCACATTCCTTCGTGCACGGGAGGGCCGCATGACAGTCAGTGACCGAACCCGCAGATTCCGACCCCGGTTCCTCTGGGCGGCGTTGGTGGCGCTGCTCATCGGAGTGCTCGGCGCCCCGCAGAGCGCGTCGGCGGCCGGCCTCACCCAGGTGACGGGCTTCGGCTCGAACCCCGGCAACCTCGGTATGTACGCCTACCTCCCGGACGGGCTGCCGTCCGGCGCGCCCCTGGTCCTCGCCCTGCACGGCTGCACGCAGAGCGCGAACGACTACTACAGCCACTCCGGCTGGCCGAAGTTCGCCGACGCCGACCGCTTCGCCGTGGTCTTCCCGCAGACCACCTCCGTCAACAACATCACCTCGTGCTTCAACTGGTTCCAGCCGGGCGACTACACCCGCGGCCAGGGCGAGGCGCTGTCCATCCGGCAGATGGTCGACTACGCCGTCGCGCACTACGGCAGCGATCCCAGCCGGGTCTACGTCACCGGGCTGTCCGCGGGCGGCGCCATGACCGCGGCGATGCTGGCCGCCTACCCGGACGTCTTCGCCGGCGGCGCCATCGACTCGGGTGTCCCGGCCGGCTGTGCCACCAGCCTCATCAACGCCTCCACCTGCCAGTACACCGCGGTGAACAAGACGCCCGCCGCCTGGGGCAACCTGGTCCGGAACGCCTCGGGCGGCTGGCACGGGCCCTGGCCGCGGGTGGCGATCTGGCACGGCACCAGCGACACCACCGTGGTGGCCGCGAACGCCACCGAGTCCCGCGACCAGTGGACCAACGTCTGGGGCATCAGCAACACCCCGTCCGCCACGTCGACCCTGCCGGGCGGCACCACCAAGGCGGTCTACAAGGACGCGGGCGGGCAGTCGGTCGTGGAGACGTACACCATCTCGGGCATGACCCACGGCCTCGCCGTCGATCCCGGCCAGGGCGCCGACCAGTGCGGCACGACCGGCGCCTACTACCTGGACAAGATCTGCTCCAGCTACTACACGGCGCAGTTCTGGGGACTGGGCGGGTAGGCGCAGTACCGCACAAGCCGATCGCACGAGCCCGATCGCACGAGGGGCGGTGCCGCGGAAGCGGTGCCGCCCCTTTCCGGCCCAGCAGAAGCCTGACAGTGCCTCAGCGGGCCCTCCACGAACGCCGGTTGCCCGCCCCGCGCGCACCGTGACGCCAACGCCTCGGTCGAATGTTTCCCCGCGCGTATTTAATATTAAATCCAAAGTCGAACCGTTGCCTTCGCTCTCCGCCGGCTGGCACATTGCGTTGGCGCGCAAGGAATTCACCGCCAGGGGCCGCCGGGTCCGCGGATCACGAGGGCCCGCCGACAGCAGTGCGCGGCACCCGGGCATCGCTTCAACCGTCGTGGCGCGGTGCTGCGCCACGTGCGGCGTTGTTCGCCACCTCTGGAGCAGCGGAGCCGGCCCACCCTCGACTCCGCGATGGACAACGGCCCGGTCCGGACCGTGAAAGGCGATGTCGGTAGATGACCAGCAGCGAAGGCTCAAGACTTTCTCGTCGAACACTTCTTCGAACCGGTGCGGCGGCCGGCGCCGTGGCCGCGGCGACGACGGTGATCCAACCGAGCGCCGCATCGGCGGCGCCCGCGACACTCCCACCCGAGGCCGGCCAAGGCCGGCCGTCCGCCGGAGCGCAGGGGAAGGGGCCCATCCCGACCCCGGAGGAGTACTTCGGAACGAGGATCGGAACCGATGGCTTCCTGGCCCAATGGCACAAGATGGTCCCGTACTTCGAGCTGATCGGTGCCCGCAGCGACCGGGTGAGGTACCAGGAGATCGGCAAGACCACCCGGGGAAACCCGTACGTCCTGCTGACCATCAGCTCGCCGAAGAACCTGGCCGATCTCGACAGGCTGGTCGCCACCAACGCCAGGCTGGCCGACCCCCGCGGGCTGTCCGAGGCCGACGCGAAGAAGCTGGCCACCGAGGGCAAGCCCTTCTACTACGTGCAGGCGGGCATCCACTCGACCGAGGTCGGCAACTCCCAGGCCGCCATCGAATGGGCCCACCGGCTGGCCACGGAGCGGTCCGACTACATCGAGAAGATCCTGGACAACCTGGTCATCCTGCTCCAGCCGTGCCAGAACCCGGACGGCCTCGTCCTCGTCAACGACTACTTCGCCGCGACGGCGGGCACCGACTACTCGCGCGTCTACCCGGACCTGTACAACAAGTACACCGGCCACGACGACAACCGTGACTGGATCATGCTCACCCAGATCGAGAGCAGGTACAACGTCTCGATCCTCAACAAGTACCGGCCCCAGGTCTTCCAGGACTCCCACGGCGCCGGGGCCAGCGCTCCCCGGCTGTTCACGCCGCCGTACCTGTCGCCGTACGACCCCAACATCGACCCCATCCTGGTGCAGCAGACCGACACGGTGGGCCTGGCGATGCAGCGGGGCATGACGGTCGCCGGCATGAAGGGCAACGGCTGGGGCTCGGAGTACGACTACTGGTCCCCGTCCCGGCAGTACTGCGTCTACCACGGCGCGGTGCGCATCCTGACCGAGGCGGCGGCAGCCGCCAACCTCGCCTACCCCCAGGTGGGCAAGGGCCCGCTCGGCCAGCAGACCACCGACATCAACTTCATCGAGCCGTACGACTCCGACACCTGGAAGCTGCGCAACATCGTCGACTGGGTCTCCCAGGCCTTCTACTCGGGCCTGGAGGCGGTCGCCTACGACACCTACAACTGGCTCTACAACTCCTACCGCGTCGCTGCCAAGGCGGTCACCCGGACCAGCCCGTACGCCTATGTCATCCCCGCGGGGCAGCGCGACCCGCAGGCCGTCCACGACGCCCTCGAGATCTTCCGGCTCGGCGCCGTGGAGATCCGCCAGGCACAGGCCGCGTTCACCGCGGGCGGCAAGAAGTACCCGGCCGGGTCGTACGTGATCTACCTGCAACAACCCTACGCGGCCTTCGCCAAGACGCTGCTGGAGGTGCAGGAGTACCCGCAGCTGCTGCAGTACCCCGGTGGCCCGCCGCAGCGGCCGTACGACACCACCGCGCAGACCCTGCCGATGCTGCTCGGCTTCGAGGCCGACCTCATCGAATCGTCGTTCCCGGCCGACACGAGGCTGCTGAGCTCCGTCAAGCCCCCGGCGGTCGCCACGCCGTCCGCACCGCCGAGCACCGGGGCGTACGCGATCGGACCGGAGTCCTACGGGGTGTTCCGGATCGTCGCCGCGCTCCAGAAGCAGAAGATCCCCACGTTCCGCGCCGCCGCCCCGTTCACCGACGGCGGTCGCACCTTCCCCGCCGGCACGTTCCTCGTCCCGCCGTCCCCGGGGGCCCGGCAGCTCCTTGAGACCCAGTCGAAGAACACCGGCATACCGGTGTCCGCCCTGAGTACGGTGCCGGCGGTGGCCGGCGTCCAGCTCAAGCCCGGAACGAGGATCGGCCTGCTCAAGCCCCCGGACAACATGCCGTCCGGCTGGCTGATGTGGACGTTCGAGCAGTACGGGGTGGAGTACTCCGTCGTGGAGGCGAGCGACTACGCCGACCTCGCCGGCACGTACGACGCCATCATCATGCCGGAGGGGGTCAGCAAGGACTCCATCGTCGAGGGCCTGGACCCGAAGGACTACCCGCCCGACTGGGCCTGGGCGTTCGGCATCGGCACGACCGGCTGGAACCGGCTGCACGACTTCGTGACCGGCGGCGGGACGCTCGTCGCCTACGGCAGCGGGACCGCCACGGCCCGGTCGCTGTTCGACCTCCCCCTCACCTCCGCGCTGCCCGGCGGCTCCTCCTCGGACTTCTACTGCCCGGGATCGCTGCTGAGCCAGGAGTTCGACACGGGCAACCCGGCGGCATGGGGGGTGCCGGCGGACAACCCCGTGTGGTTCGTGGCGGACGACGCGTACAAGATCACCAGCACGAGCACCTACCCGGTGGACGTGGTGGCGAGGTACCCGGACAGCGGAGACCAGCTGAAGAGCGGCTGGCTGATCGGCGGCGAGCACCTCAACGGGGCCGTCAACGGGCTGTCCTGGACGATCGGCAAGGGATACGTCGTCACCTTCGGCAACGAGATCGGGTTCCGCACCTGGAACCGCTCCGAGCAGCGGATGCTCTTCAACGCCGCCTACTACGGGCCGTCGACCAAGCTCACCGCCGACCGGTTCCAGCGCCTCGGACGCTAGCTCGCGTGGTGGGGGACGGGTCCGCCCGGCCCCCGCCACCGACCCGTTCGCGGCCCTCCGAACCGACCGTTCCCGCCGACGGAACCGACCGTTCCCGGCCCACGGAGAGGAAGCACCGGTTGTATCCCGACGAGGGGAGCGGTGGCCCGCTCGCCCGATCACCCGCCGAGGCGCAGGCGGCGATGGTCGAGCTGCGCTCGGTACACAAGTCGTACGGCAGTGTCGAGGTGCTCAAGGGCGTCGACCTGACCGTGGCACGCGGTGAGGTGGTCGCCGTCATCGGCCCGTCCGGCGGTGGCAAGAGCACCCTGCTGCGCTGCGTCAACCTGCTGGAGCAGGTGACCTCGGGCCAGGTGCTCCTGGAGAACGAGGACCTCACCGGGCCCGGCGTCGACCTCAACACGGTGCGCCGGCGCATCGGCATGGTCTTCCAGCAGTTCAACCTCTTCCCGCACCTGTCCGCCGTCGACAACCTCACGCTGGCGCCCCGCAAGCTCCTGCGGATGCCGAAGGACCAGGCGCGGGAGCGGGCCACCGCGCTGCTGGACCGCGTGGGGCTGGCCGGCAGGGCCGACGCGTACCCGAGACAGCTGTCCGGCGGGCAGCAGCAGCGGGTCGCCATCGCCCGCGCGCTGATGATGGACCCCCACGTCATGCTCTTCGACGAGGTGACCTCGGCACTCGACCCGGAGCTGGTCGGCGAGGTCCTCGACGTGATGCGCGACCTCGCCCGCTCCGGGATGACCATGCTCTGCGTCACCCACGAGATGGGCTTCGCCCGCGAGCTCGGCGACCGTCTCGTCTTCGTCGACGGTGGAGTGATCGCCGAGCAGGGCCGCCCGGCCGATGTGCTGGACCGTCCACAGAACGAACGAACCCGCCAGTTCCTGCGCAAGGTTCTCCGATAGCCCGCCCGAGCGGGCAGAAGGAAGTTGTGTCGTGAGATCGCAATTCGGCATCGTCGTCGGAGCGGCGATGGCCATGGTCCTCGCCGCCGGCTGCTCCTCCTCGTCCGTCGGTTCCGGTGGTTCCACCGCCCCCACCGGCAGCCCCGTGAACGTGGGAGCGCCGCTGCCCGCCGACGTGTTGGCCAAGGGCAAGCTGACCGTCGGCGTCAAGTGCGACTACCCGCCGTTCGGTTACATCGACGAGTCGTCGAAGAACGCGGGCTTCGAAATCGACATCGCCCACCAGATGGCGTCCTACGCGTTCGGCGACCCCAACGCGCTGGACCTGACCTGCGTGACCGGATCCAACCGGGTGTCGTACCTGACCTCCAAGCGCATCGACCTGATCGAAGCGACGATGAACTACACGCCGGAACGCGCCAGGACGATCGACTTCTCCAGCCCCTACTTCGACAGCGGCGTGAAACTGCTGGTACCGAAGAACTCCCCGGTCACGTCCTTCGACCAGCTGGCCGGCAAGTCCGTCGTCACCACCAGCGGCTCCACCGCCAGCCTCTGGCTGACCCAGTGCGAGAAGGACGTCAAGCAGGCGCTGTTCACCGAGACCAGCCAGGCACTGACCGCGCTGAACCAGAACCGCGGCGTCGCGTTCGCCCAGGACGACACCCTGCTGCTCGACCTCGCGGCGAAGAACCCCTCCCTCAAGGTCGTCGGCGACGCCAAGGCCGACAGCCCCTGGGGTATGGGCGTCCGCAAGGGCGACGCGAAGATGCTCGCCTGGGTCAACGGCGCCCTCGCCCACATGCAGAAGGCCGATTTCTTCTGGAAGGAGTTCCGGAAGACGGTGACCGACAAGTCCGTGCAGCAGCAGTTCGCCAAGTACGTGCCCCGCCCGGGCGGCAACCTGACCTACCCCTCCGGCTCCACCCTGCAGTGCTGAGCATGACCGACGCCTCCGGTTACCACTTCGAGGTGGGCTTCCTCGCCCACCACCTCGGCGATCTCGGCGCCGGACTGCTGCGCACGCTGGCGATCAGCGCCATCGGCATGGCCGGCGCCCTGCTCGTCGGCGCCCTGCTCGGCGCGGTCAGCGCGCTGCGCGTACCGGTCGCCCGGCAACTGATCACGGTGTACGTGGAGGTGTTCCGCAACACCCCGCTCCTGGTGCAGATCTTCTTCCTCTACTTCGCGCTGCCCGAGACCGGGCTGCGGCTCGGCGGCTTCACCGTCGGCTGGCTGTCGCTGCTCCTGTGGGGCGGCGCCTACAACACGGAGAACTTCCGCGCCGGATTCGAGGCCGTCGAAGGCGGTTACGTCGAAGCCTGCCGAGCCCTCGGCTTCCCCCGCCTGGCCGCCTTCCGGCACACCAGCCTCCCCCTCGGCTCACGCATCGCGCTGCCGTCGGTCACCAACACCCTCATATCCGTCTTCAAGAACTCGTCGTTCATGGTCGCGATCAGCTACCCGGAACTCACCGAGACCGCGGTCGACATCGTCGCCGTCAGCTTCCGGGTGTTCGAGATGTTCCTCGCGATCGGCGCCGTCTACCTGGCACTGGTCTGGCTGATGTCGCTCGGCGCCGGAGCCGTCGAGCGCCGCTTCGCGATTCCGGGAGGACACTGATGGCCCCATGGGTCGGCCCCGTCGCGAGCTACCTCGCCGGCGGCCTGCGAGAAACCGCCCTGCTGGCCCTGGTCAGCATCGCCGCCAGCCTCGTCGCAGGAACTCTGCTCGGCACCGTACTCACCCTGCCCGGCAGAGGAATCCGGGCGGTGGTCCGCGCCTACGTCGAGGTCTGGCGGGGCCTGCCGATCATCATCATCCTGTTCTTCATCTTCTTCGTCCTGCCCATCATCGGCATACGGGTGGACACCTTCACCGCCGCCGCCATCGGACTGTCCCTGTGGGGCAGCGCCAACATGGCCGAAGTGGTCCGCGGCGCCGTCCAGTCGGTGCCCCGGGGGCAGGCCGAGGCCGCCGCGGCACTCGGCTTCTCCTGGACCGGACGGATGCGGCACGTCCTCCTTCCCCAGGCCGCGCGGCGAGCACTGCCCCCGCTGATCGGGCTCGTCGTCAACCTCACCCAGCAGACCTCGCTGGCCGCCGTCATCGGACTGCTCGACGTCCTCGAAGCGGCACAACGGTCCATCGAACGGCTCACCCTCTCCGGCGGCTCCTCCCACGCGGTACCGATCCTCGGTGCCGTACTCGCCGTCTTCTTCGTCATCTGCCTGCCGCTGACGATGCTGTCCCGCTGGTACGAGCGCAGGCTCCACTGACGCGTCCGGCGCGCCGTGCGACTCCAGGGCGGCAGCGCCCTCGGTACCGACACCGACATGGGAAAAGGGGGCACCGGCGATCATGACCGTCCCGCGCCACACCCTGCTGAACGCCGCCTACGACCATCTGCGGGCCGCCATCCTCGACGGCTCCCTCGCCCCGGGCGCCCGCGTCACCGTCCGGCCCCTGACCGAACGGCTCGGCCTGAGCCCCACCCCCATCAAGGCCGCCCTCGCCGCGCTCGAACGCGAGGGCTTCCTCATCGCCATCCCGCACCGCGGCTACTTCGTCCCCGAAGTCAGCACCGATGACCTGCTGGAGCTGTACGAGCTGCGGGAGGCCGTCGACGGGATCGCCGCGCGCCGGACGGCGGCCTCGCCCGACCACGACCGGATCGCCACCCGGCTGCACCGGCTGCTCGCCGAGCAGCGCGAGGCCATCGAGGCGGACGACCTGCACGCCTACGGGGAACTGGACCTCGCGTTCCACAGCCTCATCTGGGAAGGTTCGAGCAGCCGGCGGCTCATCCCCATCGCGGAGAACCTCATCGCCCAGGTGCGCCTGGGCAACCGTCTCTCCGCGCGGGCGCCCGGCCGATTACCGGTCGCTCTCGACGAGCACGAGGCCGTTCTCGAAGCGATCCGCAGGGGCGACCCGCGCGCCGCGGAGCGCCATATCCGCCGTCACGTCCGTGCGGCCGGCCAGGCGCTGCGGTGCTATCTCGGGGTACCGGGCGCGGCGGAGCAGCCGCGGTAGCCATGGGGCCACGCCAGGGCTGCGTGGTCGGACCCGTGCTGCCGCGCGCGGCGACGGCGGGCGCGAAGGGCGGCGCCGCGGAACGCGGCACCGCCCTCCGTGGTACGCCGTGCGGGGATCAGAACACGAACGGACCCGGGTCCTGGGCCGTGGTGGCGTTGCAGGTCGCCGTGATGCCGATGACGGTGACCTTCAGGGTCTTCGCCTCCAGGCTGTCGCCCGCGGCGACGGTGCCGGTCAGGGGGCCGGAGTCGACACCGCTGCCCGCCGGGATGTCGGGGTTGGACTTGCCGGTGAACGTGACCGAGTCGGAGCCGTTCCTGGTGAGGGTGAGCGTGGACGAGGCGGAGCCCGCCGGGACGTCGAACGGCGCCTTCACGGCGTCCGTGGCGATGTCGATGGTGGCGGAGGTGCCGTCCTGGGTGGCGGTGAGGGTCGCCGTTCCCGAGCCGAAGCTGCCGCAGTCGAAGCCGATGGTGGCCGACTCCGGGGCCACGGCGCCCGCGACGGGGGCGAAGGTGAGGCCGGCGGCCGCCACGCCGGCGGCCAGTGCGGTGCTGATTCCAAGCGAGCGGAGTTTCACGGTTTTCCTGCTCTCCTGTGGGGGGTTGTGGGGGGTCGCACATCCCGCCACTGACGCCCGGCAACGGGCAACTCGTGTGCAGCATGGGGGAGTTGCGGGCCGTTGCGCCGCCAGTGGCGTGAGGCGCTGCCCATTGAGGCACGCACCGGTGGCCAGGGCAAGACCGCGGACCCGCTTTGTTGACATGCGCGAGACAAATTCAGCCGTCTTCCGTCCGCCGGCGTGCTCGCCGGTCCGCCCCGGAGACACCGGCCGGCGTGCGCCCTCCGCGGCACCGGATGCGGCCCGCTCCGGGATCCGCGCGGCGGAGCGAGGCACGCTCACCGGGCCCTCAGAGGCCCGTTTCCACCTGCCGGAAGACGGGCATCGATGTCTCGGCCCCGCGCCCCGGGGCCCACGCCCACACCCTTGTCCGTGCCTTAGGGGTCCTTGCACTATGAGCGTCCGATAGGTCGCGTGGTCTGGTGCCGTGCATCGCAAGGCGCCGGAGAGTCCTCGATGGGGGTCCCCCCCCCGCTCGAGCGAAGCCGAGAGTGGGGGAGGAGCTACCAGGGCTTTCCGGCAACGCGGCGAGGTGCGGAGCCAGGCCGCGCGACCCGGGCGGGCACAGTGCAAGGACCCCTCAGGGCCCGAGCCCACGCCCCAGGGGCCCTACCGCCTCAGGGGGCCCTGCCCCGCAGCCCCGTGAGGGCGCCCCGCCCCGGCCCGGCGCCCGACATCCAGCAACCTGACCCAGAGCTCGACCCAGTGAAGGGACGACCTCGCCGACGTTGTCCTATGCAGCGATCGAGTCGCGTCTCCCACTTGGCGGTCGAGTCGTCGTGGGGCCCCGGGCGGCCATGTCCCTTAAGCCATCAAGCGGCTCCACCATGACAGCCATGCCCAGGGCCCCTGGGCCCCACCGATCTTACGAATGACCAGTTCAGACCCACATCAAGAGATAGGACACCCATGACGTTCTCCCTCGGCATCGTCGGCGCCGGGCAGTTCAGCGGGCACTTCGCGCAGCTCTTCCAGGCCCACCCGGGCGTCGGCGAGGTGTACGTCACCGATCTCCTGCCGGAGCGCGCCGAACGGCTCGTCGCGGACAAGGGCCTGGCCGGGACCTTCGACACCTACGAGGCGATGCTGGCCGCGCGGCAGCTGGACGCGGTCGCGATCTTCACCCAGCGCTGGACCCACGGTCCGCTGGTCCTGGCGGCCCTGGAGGCCGGCAAGCACGTCTACTCGGCGGTGCCGATGGGCGTCAGCCGCGCCGAGATCACCGCCATCGTCGACGCCGTGCGCAGCACGGGCCTGACCTACATGATGGGCGAGACCAGCCAGTACAACCCGGCGACCGTGCACGCCCGCAACCAGATCGCCTCGGGCGCCTTCGGCCGCCTCTTCTACGCAGAGGGCGACTACGTGCACGACATGGACCTCGGGTTCTACGCCGCCTACCAGTACAGCGGCGGGGTCAACTGGAAGGCGACCGCCAGCTATCCGCCGCTGATGTACCCCACCCACTCCATCGGCGGGATACTCGGCGCCTGGGACACCCACGCGGTGAGCGTCTCCGCCATCGGGGTGCGCGACGAACGCGGCGACGGGGTCTTCGACAAGGAGGTCAGCCAGTTCGGCAACGACCTCTCGAACGCCACCGCCCTCTTCGAGACGGCCGGCGGCGGCTCCTTCCGCACCAACGAGTTCCGCCGTGTCGGATACCCCTCGCACATCAAGGAGTCGCGCTTCCGGTTCTTCGGCACGGAGGCCAGCATGGAGCAGCTCGCGACGGTGAGCCTCTGGCAGGACAAGAAGGGGGTCACCGACATCACCGAGCAGCTGCGGCCCAAGCCCACGCTGCCGCCGGACGACCCGTCGCTGGAGCACATCGACCCGTCGCTGCGGGCCGCCTTCACCTCGGGTTCCGCGCCCGTGCACGACCGCGGCCGGCTGCCGCGCGCGTTCGACCTGCTGCCCAGCGGCCACGAGGGCAGCCACCACTTCCTCGCGGACGACTTCGTGACCGCCGTGGGCACCCGCACCCTGCCGCCCGTGAACGCGTGGGTCGCCGCCCGCTACACCCTGCCGGGCATCGTCGCGCACGAGTCCGCCCAGCAGCACGGTGCCCGGCTGCCGATCGACGACCTCGGCGACGCCCCCGGGGCCTCGCCCGCATGACGGGCGACCGCGGACCGGGGCCCGGGCGTCAGCCCTGCCGCCGCAGCGCCCGCATTTGCTCTTCGAGGGGTCCGAGTCCCACGTCGTGGCGGCGCTCGTCGAGCGTCCCCGGGCTGCGGATCTCGTACGGACGCAGGGTGGCGGGGTCGACACGGGTGCCGTAGAACTGCGGCTGGCCCAGCTCCACCGCGCAGTGGTCGGCGATGAAGGCGTGGTGCACTGCGGGGCAGGCGCCGTCCGCCGCGGCCTCGGCAATCAGGTCGCGGCAGGAGAGCTGGAAGGAGAGGTCCGCGGTGTGCAGCAGGATCATCAGCCCCGCCGTCGACGCCTCCTCGCCGAGGGTGCACGCGGTGGGCCAGCCGTGCCGCCGGACGATGGCCTTCAGCGCTTCGCCGTTCTCGCGCCGGCACGCGGCCACGCGGCGCCGCCCGAGGTCCGTCCGGGGCGCGGCCCCCGCCTCGGACGTCAGCAGGCGGTCCTCGTCCGCCCTGCGGATCAGCTCGGCCGCGAGATCGGCCGCGAGGGCGGGGACCAGTTTCCTCCGCCCTCCGCCGGCCACCGCCGTGTCGCTCACCCCCGGCCCTCGACGCAGAGCGTGAACCACACCTTCTTACCGGTAGTGCCCGGGTCGGGCGGCACCGTGCCCCAGTCGTCGACGAGCGCGGCCACGATGGACAGCCCGCGTCCGGACTCGGCCGCCGCGTCGGGCGTCCGCAGCCGCGGCTGCAACGGGGAGGAGTCCGCGACGGTCACCCGCAGCTCGCGGTCGGTGCACTCCAGGGTGAGGGTGACGACGTCCCGGGGATTGCTGCTCGCGTGCCTCACCGCGTTGGCGAACAGCTCCGCCGTCGCCAGGACGGCGTTGTCCACGAGCTCGGACAGCCGCCAGAGGTTGAGGTGCGCGGTGACCATGCGCCGTACCCCAGAGGCGTGCGAGGGGTGGGCGGGGACGGCGGTCTGGAAGAGCAGCGGCCTGCTCAGCGGAATCAAGGCCGCCTCACCACGCAGTCCCGGCCGGTCCGGGTGCGCTGCGCCGACCGCTGGCCGCGGTCGGCCGGTGGGGGAGAGGGCCTGTGGCGAGGCGCTCCCGATGCCGTCATGGATCGTCCTTCTCTGCGTGCAGCACAAGTGGGGGACAGTCCCTGTCGCCGGACCCTCGCCGTTCGCGCGGTGGACGGGAGTGGGACGGCAGGACCTGGAGAGCCGCAGGGGCTGTACGGGCAGCAAACAGGTTCGGACGGTACGGGGGCCAGGTGGTGCGGGGGTTGTCCGGTTGGTGGGGCGTAGTGGCGGCGTCCTGCGGGGTGTCGCGAACCGGCCGGAATCTACGCCGTATGTTTCGATGATGGGATGAATCTGAGCGAGGGCCGGGCCCCCGAGCGCCCGCGAGGGCTCGGCCCGGAGCTGGGCATCCGGGGGAAGCGGGTGGTGGTCACCGGTGGCGGCCGGGGACTCGGTGAGCAGATCGTACGGCTCCTGGTGGCCGAGGGCGCCTCGGTGGCCACCTGCGCCCGCACGCCGGAGGACCTGTCGGCGCTCGCCGCGTCGCTGGACCCGGGGGAGCGGCGGCAGTTGTACACGCAGCCGCTGGACGTCACCGAGCCCGACCTGCTGGAGAGCTTCGTGGCTGCTGCGCAGAAACGATTTGACGGGTTGGACGGTGCCGTGGCCTGCGCGGGCGGCGCGAGGGGCCGCGGCCTGGAGCGGTCCGACCCCGCCGACTGGGCATCGACCTGGGCGGTGAACGTCGGTCACACCGTCCGCCTGATCCGCGCGGCCGTGCCGTACCTGCGCGCGTCCGGAGGCGGGTCCGTGGTGGTGATCGCCTCGATCTCCGGCTGGAAGCCGGCGCCGGGCGCCCAGTACGGGACGGCGAAGGCGGCTCAGATCCACCTGGCCGCCTCGCTGGCCCGCGAGCTCGGCCCCGATGGCATCCGCGTGAACACCGTGTCCCCGGGCTCGATGCTGATCCCCGGCCGGCGCTGGGACCGGATGCGCACCGAGCAGCCGGAGGCCTTCGGCGCCTTCGTGTCGGCGCAGCTTCCGGCCGGCCGGCCGGTCACGCCCCAGGAGGTGGCGCGGGTGGTGGCCTTCCTGCTGTCCGACTGGTCCAGCGGCATCTCCGGGGCCCATGTCCCCGTCGACCGCGCGCAGAACGCGCCGACGCCCGACGGCTACTAGGTCGTGTCCGGCGGATCTTCGTGGATCAGCCTGCGGCGTCTGGTGCCGTGCATCGCAAGGCGGAGGATCGTCCTCGTACGGGGCGTACTCGGATGACTCCGACAACGCGGCGAGGTGCGGTGCTGGGGGCACTCCCCCACTGCCCTGAACGGGCGTGGGAGGTATCCCCACCCACGCCCTTCAGGCAGTGGGGGAGTCGCGGGCCCACGAAGATCCGCCGGACACGGCCTAGGGCCAATGCCGTTCGGTTAAGGGTTCGACCGGTGGCGCAAGTCTCGGCGTTTCGGCTGGTGGTGTGGGTGCAGCCCTTGTAGTGGTTCTCGGGTCCGCCAAGACTCGTGTTCCTCCACAAGGGCTGCAGTGTCTGATTCTGTCATTACGCATGCTCCCGGTGTGCTGGCCGTGGGGCACCTGGGCGAGTTGACCCAGGTTGTTCCGTTCGACCTCGTCGACGAGGCACTCGCGTCCGCGGGTGGTCCGCAGCTTCGGATACGGCGGCTGCCGTCCCGGGTGGTGGTCTACCTCCTCCTCGCAGGTGCGTTGTTCACCGGCCTGGGCTGGTCACGGGTCTGGTCCCGGCTGACGGCCTCGCTGCCCCTACGGCTGCCCGCACCGGCGCCTTCATCGATCACGGCTGCGATGCGACGGGTGGGCCCCAAGCCGTTGAAGGCCCTATTCGACCTGGTCAAAGGCCCCGCGGCAGTGACCGCGACACAGGCGGCACGGTTCGCGGGCAGGCTGGTGGTCGCAATCGACGGCACCCAGATCGCCCTGCCGGACACACCCGCGAACCTGTCAGTGTTCCTGAAGGCGAAGGCCGGGCCGAACGGGCCGGCCGGCTACCCCATGCTGCGCCTGGTCGCACTGGTGGCCTGCGGGACCCGCACCCTCCTAGACGCCGTCTTCGGCACCGATCTGACCGGGGAGCTGACCTACGCCGACCGCCTGGTCACCACCGCGGGCGCGACCGGAACACTCCGGCCCGGGATGCTGTTGCTGGGCGACCGGAACTTCTCGGCCACCGCCTTCGTGGAAACGGTCGCCTCCACGGGCGCGGACTTCCTCATACGCGCCAAGACCCACAGCACAGCACTCAAGCTACCGGTCCTGCGTCGTCTGCCGGACGGCACGTTCCTCTCCCGCATCGGCGAGGTCACCGTCCGCGTCATCGACGCGACGATCACCGTCACCCCCGCGGACCACGCCGCCATACGCACCGTCACCCACTGCGCCTACCGGCTCGTCACCAGCCTCCTCGACCCCGACGAGGCACCCGCGGCCGCCCTGGCCAGGCTCTACCACGAACGCTGGGAGATCGAGACCAGCTACTGCGAGCTGAAGTCGACCATCCTCGGCGGCAGGGTCCTCCGTGGTCGCCATCCAGCAGCCGTCACCCAGGAAACCTGGGCACTGCTGGTCGCCTACCAGGCATTACGCACCGCGATGAGCGACGCCGTCCTGCACCGGCCCGACATCGACCCCGATCGTGCAGCATTCACCGTCGCACTCCACGCAGCACGAGACCAGATCGTCCGGGCCGCCGGCATCGTCGCGCACACCCGGATCGACCTCGTCGGCCGGATCGGCACCGCCATCCTCGACGACCTCCTGCCCGCCCGCCGCAACCGAACCCGGCCCCGCGTGAAGAAACGAGCGATCAACTCCAAGTACCGCGCCGTCGGCCGAGACATCGACCACCGAACCCACAGAACCACCGTCCACATCGCGATCAACCCATTGCCAAGCACGCCATACGGCTAACCGAACGGCATTGGGCCTAGGGCGACTGGAGCGGCCAGAGCCCAGCCAGGGCTCAGGCCGCCATGCCGAGGACCGCGCGCGACCTGCGCTCGAACTCCTCGACGACGGGTTCCTTGCGGCGCGGTTCCAGGCGCAGCCGGAAGTCCCGCAGGGCCTGGATCGAACGCTCGCTGTGCACCGAGCCCAAGGTGTCCAGCGCCTCCGTGGCGGTGCCTATCGCCTCGTCGAGACGGTTCTGCTGGAGATGGGCCGTGGCCAGCACGGACCGGCTGATGGCCTGGCGCCGGCGGCGGTCGGCGTTGGCGATCACCGACTCCATGGCCATCCGCTCCGCGTCCGGCGCGAGGCCCAGATCCCGATAGCACAGCGCCGCCTCGGCCTGAAGGTAGTGGTGGTCGAGGAAGCGCACCCACGGCGACTCGTGCTCGGGGCCCCGGCTGGCCTCCCACTGGTCCTCCGCCGCCCGCAGCGCCTCGCACGCCTCGCGGCGGTGGCCCTGCGCAGCGTGCCCGCGGGCCGCCATGGCGTACAGCCGCATCAGGCCGAGCGGGCTGCCACCCGGCTTGGCGGTGGCGACACCGGCCCTGGCCAGCGCCACTCCCTCGTCCGGTCGGCCGAGGTTGGTCGCCAGGTGCGACATCCCGGCCAGGATCTGGCCGCCCAGCACACGGTCCCGTCCCTCGGCGCAGAGCCGCAGACCCTGCGTCATGTAGCGCTGCGCCAGGCCGTACTCGCCGGCGTCGTAGGAGCTCCAGCCGGCCATCGCCGCGAGCCGGGCCGCGGCCGCGAAGAGCTGGCGCTGGTGGTGCGAGGGCATCCCGCGCTGCTGGAGCATCGGGACGACCTCCGTGGAGAGGTAGTGCACGATGCTGGTGCGCACCCCGCCGCCGCCGTAGTTGTTGTCCATCTGGTCGAACATGCTGATCATCGCGTGGACCTGCTCGACCGGACCGCTCGACGAGACCGCCGCGAGGTGGGCGGTGCCCCCGGGCCCGGATTCCTCGATGTGCTCCACGAGCCAGAGCAGCCAGGCCCGCTGAGGGCTCGCCAGGGCGCCCGCGACGAAGGGCACCGTGCCCAGCAGGGTGCGCCGGGATATGTCGGTGGAGCCGAGTTCTGCCAGAGTGTGCAAGGTCTCCCCCAGATCCTCGCCATAGACGAGTGCCCGACTCACCACCGGGCGCTGCTGTTCGGTGAGAAAGCCGAGGTCCGCGGGGGAGACCGAGTGGCCAAGGCGCTCCGAAAGCACGGCCGCGATCAGTTCCGGAGTGTTGCCCCGGGGCTGCTGCCCCTGGAGCCAGCGGGTGACGGATGCTTTGTCGTAGTGCGGCTCCGAGCCTTGGCGGCGGCCCAGTTCGTTGACGCGGTGGGCCAGTGAGGCGTAGGAGCATCCGGCGTCCTTGAGTGAGGCCGCCAGTGCCGCGTTGGTCCCACCGGCACCCTTCGCAGGGCTCTTCGTCTGTCCGTTGGTCACGGTGGCCATCCAGGTCTCGCATCGTGGTCCATGCGGCCCGGTCCGTCATGCAAACAGACCGGGCCGCTCCCGGCCGCCCCGCTCCCCCGAACCCCCCGGTTTCAGCCACGGCAGCGGAGACGACCAAGCCCCCTGCCCCAACCCCGCACCGGACACGCCGTATTGACGTGCCGTCAGCGAGGTGTGCAACAGGTCACGTGCTCACTATGCAGCCCGACACAAGCAGTGCGCAACCAGCATTCTGATAATTTCATGTCGATCGATGCGCGTGCGTTTGTATCAGGTGCGGCAGTGGCAGACTGCGCTCTGACAACAGGACCGGAGGTGGGGAGTGAGCGAGGGCCGCGCGGGTGGCAGTGCTCCCACCGTCCTGCGGATGGTCCTGGGCAAGCGCCTGCGCCACCTGCGCGAGCAGGCGGGCGTGTCCTTCGACGCCGCCGCGGCGGCCATCCAGGTCACGCCCCTGACGGTGCGCCGCATGGAGAAGGCGGAAGTCGGCCTGCGCGTCCCCTACGTACGTGAGCTGCTGCGGATCTACGGCGTGGCGCGCGCGGAGGCAGACGACTTCGTCCAGCTGGCGCGCAAGGCCAACCAGCCCGGATGGTGGTACAAGTACCGCGATGTGCTGCCCGACTGGTTCAGCGCCTATGTCAGCCTGGAGAGCGAAGCCACCGTCATCCGGGTGTACGAGCCGCACTACGTCCCCGGTCTGCTCCAGACGCACGACTACACCAGGGCGCTGCTGCGCGTCGGCTTCCCCAACGAGTCGGACGACGACATCGAACGCCGCGTGGACCTGCGCATGCGCAGGCAGGAACTGCTCACCAAGCCCGAGGCGCCCGCGCTGTGGGCGGTCCTGGAGGAGGCCGTGCTGCGCCGCCCGGTGGGCGGAGCCGATGTGATGCGGGCCCAGATCGACCGCCTTGAGGAGGCGCTCGACCTGCCGAAGGTGCGCATCCAGATCATGCGGCTCTCCACGGGCGCCCATCCGGGCGCCTACGGCCCCTTCCACTACTTCCGTTTCGGCTTCACCGAACTCCCCGACGTCGTCTACACGGAGAGCCTGGTCGGCGCCGTCTACGTCGACCAGCCGCGCGATGTCGGCTCGTACCTCGAGGTCATGGACCGGATGACCGTCCAGGCCGAGCCGGTCGCCCGCACCCGAGAGATCCTGGCCGAACTGCGTGAGGAGTTGTGACCCATGGGATCCCAAGGCCCCATCTACAGCGGCATTCCAGCCACCGCCCTCGGCGCCGAGGGCTGGCACAAGCCCTGGAGCGGGACCAACGGCGGCAGTTGCGTCGAGGCCAAGCGGCTTGATGACGGCAGTGTCGCCTTCCGCCAGTCGACCGACCCGGACGGCCCCGCACTGGTGTACTCGCAGGCCGAGGTGGCCACCTTCCTCGCCGGGGTCAAGGACGGCGCCGCCGACTTCCTGGTCGCCTGACGCGGATCCGCCGGCCGGCCCCGCAACTCTCCCCGCACACGCCTCACTACGGCCGCACAACCGGACAACCCCTGTATGGCCTCCCTCCGCGGCAGGCGCCCGCCCACACTGGGTGTCTCCGCCGGATCCAGCGAGGCGCGTTCTGAAGGGGGTGGCGCGGATGAACCTCCACGAGGCCATGACCCGGTACCGGACCCTGGTCGTCGACGGTCGTGAGGGCCTGAACAGAAGTGGAGTGCTCGCCGACCTCGTCCACCACGGCTTCCTGATCAGGCAGACACCCGAGGCACTGCACCACATCGACCCCACCCAGCCGTTCCGGGAGCTCCTGGCGGGCCCGGGGCGGCTCGCCGTCGACGGCAGCCTCATCCGCGAGCTGGTCTACGGCCCGCTGCGGCACGGACGCTCCCGGGTGACCTGGATCCAGGCCCTGGACTTCGCGGAGGCCGTCGCCGAACGCGACGGGGCGCTGCTCCACATCGCCGAGCTCCACCTCCCGGGCCAGGGCCGGCCGTCGGACACCTCCCGCCCCGCCGACGCCACCCGGCACCACCCCGAGGACCGCGGGAACGACCGGGACGGCGAGGCCGCCGACGCGCACGCCGCCTACGACCGCGTCTTCCGCACCCTGGCGCAGCACGTTCCCGTGGTGCGGGTGAACGCGGCCGACGCCGCAGACCATGGCCCGGTCAGGCCGGGATCCGCCCGACGGCGAGCCCAACACATGTGGATCGGACGCCACTTGACGGTAGGTTGAGCCAGAACCCTCATCGTGCAAGGCAGGAGACCGCCATGGCAGACGCCCGGCCGACACCCGACAAGGACGCTTTGTCCAAGATCGACACCACGGTTCCCCACTCGGCCCGCATCTGGAACTACTGGATGGGCGGGAAGGACAACTACGAGGTCGACCGGGTGGCCGGTGACGCCTACCGCGAGACCGCGCCGAACATCGAGACGATGGCCCGCGCCTCCCGCGCCTACCTGATCCGCACGGTCACCCACGTGGCGTCCGAGTGCGGCATCCGGCAGTTCCTGGACATCGGCACCGGCCTGCCCACGTACGACAACACCCACCAGGTCGCCCAGCGTGTCGCGCCCGAGTCCCGCATCGTCTACGTCGACAACGACCCGCTGGTCCTGCGGCACGCGCAGGCGCTGCTCACCAGCACCTCGGACGGCGTCACCGACTACATCGACGCCGACCTGCACCGGCCCGAGGGGATCCTGGAGGCCGCCGGCCGCATCCTGGACTTCGACAAGCCCGTCGCGCTGATGCTGATGGGCATCCTCGGCCACATCCAGGACTACGACGAGGCCAGGTCGATCGTCCGCACCCTCCAGGCCGCGCTGCCCTCCGGCAGCTACTTCGTGCACTACGACAGCACGGACACGGACACCGCCCTGAAGGAGGCCCAGCAGGGGTACGACGACACCGGCGCCATCCCCTACGTGCTGCGCAGCCTCGACCAGATCACCGCCTTCTACGAGGGCCTGGAAGTACTGGAGCCCGGAATCGTCTCCTGCCCGCTGTGGCGGCCCGAGCCGGGGAGCACCCCCGAGCGGACCGACGTGCACGGGGGAGTGGCGCGCAAGCCGTAGCCGCTTGCGCCGTGGCGGCACGGTCCGCTCGCCTCCGGGTGGTGGGGCGAGCGGTGTTCCGGTGCGGAAGCGGTCGCGGTGTGCGCCGGATGTGTTCCGGCAGGTCACGGTCCCTCGTGGGGCCTGGTACGCCGCCGTGGGGTCCCTGGGCGCCGGCCGCGCGGAGCTGACGGCGCCCGTGCTCCCTTCCGGGCACGGGGGCCGGCGTTCTCCGCGGGGGCGGGACCGAGGCGGTTGGACAGCAGGTAGGTCACGTGGACGTCGTGGTAGTCCACGCCCGGTGACACCGGCTCGGGCAGGTTGTCGCGGGTGCTGCGGGACTGCGAGCCGCCGGCCGGCGAGCCGCTGAAACGGACGCCGGTGCGGGGCCTGTCACGGAAGCGCAGCTCGTCGGCGCGCACGTCCGAGGTGAGTTCGATGTCCGGGGCGCCGTCCTCGCGTGGCGTTCACGGCGGACGGCTCTCCCGCCGCTCCGGGGCCTCGCGCCTGCGCATCGTCCGGCGCGGTCGCTCCGTACCGGTACCGCCGGCACGGCCGGACGACCTGCCGGTCGGGGGTCCCGCGGGCTTGCGTACCGGGCCCCTGCGTACGGCTCCGGCAGCCCGGTCGGTCGTCTCCTCGGCCTCTTCCCCGGCCTCCTCCACCGCCTCACCCGCCCCGCCGCCGGCCTCCCGCACGGCCTGCCCGGCCAGGTCGCCGGCCTTCCGCGCGGCCCCGCCGATCTCGTCGGGTCCTTTCCCGGCAGCCCGGCCGGCCTCCCCGGCGGTTTCTCCGACGGCCTCTCCGGCATCCTCGACCGTCTTCCGCGCCCCCTTCCCGACGTCGCCGGCCGCCTGCCCGGCGCCCCTGCCCACCTGGCCGACGGCCTCCCGCGTCCCGCCGCCCACGTCCTCGACCGCCCGGCCCGCGTGCTTGCCGACCTCGCCGACCGCGTCGCCCGCGTGCTCGCCGACGGACTCCACGGCCGTGCCGGCGCCCTGGCCCAGCTCGCCGACGGCCTCCCGGGCGCCGGTGCCGACCTCCTCGGCCGCGGACCCGAGCCCCGAGGCGAGCTGGGTCAGGATCTCCGGATTGCGGTCGATCGTCGTCAGGACCCTGTTGATCACATCCGAGACGTTGTCAAGGCGCACCTTGAGCAGGGCCTGCGCCTCGACGCCCTTGATGTCCAGGTGGACGCCGCCCAGCGCCACATCGGCGCCCACATTGAGCTTCAGCAGGTCGAGCACCTCCGCCTGGAGTGACACCCGGGCGCGCAGGTCCTCCACGTCCAGTGCGATCTCGTCGACCTTGACCACCGGCACGTCCAGATACACATCGGGATCGCCGGAAGGCCGCCGGGCAGGCAGTTCCTCGTCGGCGTACGCGGAGGCCTCGTCGCCGTACTCGTCCTGCTCGTACTCGCCGGCCTCGTCCGCGTACTCGGCGTACCCGCCGTCTTCCTCTTGGTCGTCGTACGTCTCGTCGGCATCCTCGGCATGGTTCATGGTGGAAAGCCCATCATGCTGCGATTTATTACCGGTCACACGCGTTCGTACCTACACCAGCGTAGCCGCGAACGCCGGGCCCCGCCCCGCCGGAGCGGATGAGCGGGGGATGCGCCGAGCCAGGGGCCCTCGGGAGCCCGGAGGCGGCCGGGAACCGCGCGGTACGGGATCCGCGTGCGTCATGGGGGATCAGCGTCTACGGGGCCGTCGGGCCCGAGGAGTGCATCGCAGTGCGTATCTACATCAGCGCGGACATGGAGGGCATCACCGGCCTCGTCGATGCCGCCGACGTCCAGCCGGACGGCAGGGACTACGAGCGGGGGCGGCTGATGATGGCGGAGGACGTGAACGCCGCCGTCCGCGGCGCCGTCGCCGCGGGCGCCACCGACATCCTCGTCAACGACGCGCACGGCCCGATGCGCAACATCCCGCCCGAGGCCCTGGACCCCCGGGCCCGTATGGTGCGCGGCAGACCCAAGCCGATGGGCATGCTGGAGGGGCTCACCGCGGAGCACGACGCCATGGTGTGCGTCGGCTACCACTCGCGGGCCGGCGTGCTCGGCGTGCTCAGCCACAGTTTCATGGGGCACGAGATCGAGGACATCTGGCTCGACGGGCGGCCGGTGGGCGAGATCGGGTTCGCCCATGCGACGGCCGCCTGGCTGGGCGTGCCCGTGGTGGCGCTGACCGGGGACGACGCGGCCTGTGCGGAGATGTCCGCCTGGGCCGGCGGGGTGCGCACCGTGGCCGTGAAGCAGGCACGGGACCGCTTCGCCGCGGAGCTGCGGCCGCCGGCGGAGGCGCGCAGGGACATCGAGGAGACGGTCGCGACGGGCCTGTCCGCCGTGCCGAAGGCCCGCGCCGCGACGGCGGGTTCGGCCACCCTTGCGGTGCGCTGGCAGTCGGCGTCCGTGGCCGCCGTCCTGCTGGGCATCCCCGGGGTCACCGCGACCGACAGCCGCACGGTACGGGCGCAGGGCGAACTCCCCGCGCTGTACCGGCAGTTCGGGGTGTGGACGAGGGTGGCGTCGTCCCTGGCGAACCAGCGGCCGTACTGCTGAACCGAAGCCGGCGTCCGTACCGTGGGGTCGCATCAGCAGCGGTAGCGGGGAAGCCGAGCCGTGCCCGGAGCGCCGAGACGAGCCGGCGCTCCGGACGGGGCGGGACGAGCCGGCGCTCCGGAGGGTCGGGGCGGAGCGGGCACCCGCAGCGATCGAACAAGCCACCGGGGGCCGAATGGAGCCGCTGCCACGCTGCCGGCCGGCGTGTGCCGCGGACGGCCGGCGCCGGTGCGCACCGGCGCGGATCGGCGGAGTCCACGCACTGCGCGGGAATGTGCACGCCCCCGATGGCACAGTCCCACAGTCCCCGCCGGACGCCGGTGCCGCGTCCGGGATGCCGGAGGCCGGGTGCCCGGCCCCTGACGACCGGCAGCGGCGGCGGTGGCGGGGACCTCCGCGGTGCCATGGCGGGCCGCCAACCCGCCATGGCCACGGCCGTGCACGGCGCCCTTCCCCCACTTCCCAGGAGCAGCCTCATGACACCGAAAAGACACCACTGGCGGCGAGCCCGCGCGGTTCTCGTACCGGTACTCGCCGTGCCCGCGGCCCTCCTCGCGGTGCCGGCCGCGGCGGGCACCGGGCCCCACCTCCAGGCGGCGGCAGCCGGATGGCCCACCCCCACGGGGCAGCAGAACGTGAGCTCCACCATCCAGGTCAGCGGCACGATGGACGGCAGGCTGGTCCGCTACGTGGGCAGCGGTGACCTCGGCGACGGCGGCCAGGACGAGGGCCAGGACCCGCTCTTCGACCTGGCGAACGGTGCCACGCTGCAGAACGTCGTCATCGGCTCGCCCGCCGCCGACGGCATCCACTGCGAGGGCACCTGCACGCTGAAGAACGTGTGGTGGGAGGACGTCGGCGAGGACGCCGCCACGCTCAAGGGCAAGTCCTCGTCGCAGACCATGACCATCGACGGCGGTGGCGCCCGCAAGGCCAGCGACAAGGTCTTCCAGCACAACGGCCCCGGCACCATGGTGATCCGCAACTTCCAGGTGCAGGACTTCGGCAAGCTCTACCGCTCCTGCGGCAACTGCGGCTCGCAGTACGCACGGAACGTGCAGGTGCAGAACGTCACGGTCACCGCACCGGGCAAGGCCATCGTCGGCATCAACACCAACTACGGCGACACCGCCCGGCTCTCCGGCATCACCGTGGTCGGCGACAGCAGCCACAAGATCGTGCCGTGCCTGAAGTACAAGGGCGTCACCAGTGGCGAGCCCTCCGAGATCGGCAGCGGTCCGGACAGCACCAACTGCCTCTACAAGACGTCCGACATCAGCTACCAGTGACAGGCCGCCCCGCCGCCGGGTCCGGCCCGTGCGCCCGGCCCCGGCGGCAGGTGCGAAAATGACCGCATCATGCCTCACGCACGGGCGGCCGACGGCGCCGCACTCCACTACGAGGTGCACGGCGCCGGCCGGCCGCTGGTCCTGCTGAGCGGGCAGGCCAACGACCTGCACTGGTGGGACGCCGTCCGGGACGACTTCGCGGCCGAGTTCGCCACCGTCGTCCTGGACTACCGCGGCACCGGCGGCAGCGACCGGCCCGACACGGACACGTACAGCACCCCCGGGTTCGCACGCGACGTCCTGGCGGTCCTGGACCACGCCGGCATCGAGCGCGCCCACGTCTACGGGACCTCGATGGGCGGGCGGGTCGCGCAGTGGATCGCCGCGGACCACCCCGAACGCGTCGACCGGCTGGTGCTCGGCTGCACCTCGCCCGGTGCCCCGCACGGCGTGGAACGCGGCCCGGACATCCGCCGCGCCCTGGCCCAGCCCGACGCGGCCGCCGCCCGGCGCGTGCTGCTGGAGCTGATGTACACGCCGGACTGGCTCGCCGTCCACCAGGGGCCGTTCCACACCCTCGGCGACCCGACGATGCCCGGCCACGCCCGCGGCCGGCACCTGCGGGCCAGCGCCCGGCACGACGCCTGGGACGCCCTGCCGCGCATCGTCGCGCCCACCCTCGTGGTGCACGGCACGGACGACACGTTCAACCCCGCGGCCAACGCGCCCCTGATCGCGGGCCGCGTACCGGGTGCCCGGCTGCACCTCGTCCCCGGCGCGCGGCACGCCTACTTCGAGGAGTTCGCGAAGGTGGCCACGCCGCCCGTGCTGGAGTTCCTGACGGGGTAGCCGGCCGGTGCGGCCGTCCCGGACCGGCGGACCGCGCCTGCGGTTACGCTCGATATGGCACCCTGCGGCGGAGCCGGGGCGGATCGCGGAAGGGAAGATCGGGATGACCGGAACGGTGACGGCGGTCAGCAGCAACTCCACCTACTCGTTCACCAAGCCGAACCGGGCCGGCATCACCCTGCTCGCCGGGCTGGGCGTGGAAGGCGACGTGCACTGCGGCGTGACCGTCAAACACCGCTCCCGCGTCGCGCAGGACCCGACCCAGCCGAACCTGCGCCAGGTCCACCTCATCCACGAGGAGCTCTTCGCCGAGGTCGCAGCCGCCGGGTTCACGGTGGCGCCCGGCGAACTCGGCGAGAACGTCACCACCCGCGGGATCGACCTGCTGGCCCTGCCCACCGGGACCCTGCTCGGCCTCGGACCGGACGCCGTGGTGCAGGTGACAGGGCTGCGCAATCCCTGCGTGCAGATCGACCGCTTCCAGCAGGGGCTGCTGAAGCAGGTCGTCGGCCGGGACGGGACCGGGGCCCTGGTGCGCAAGGCGGGGATCATGGGGATCGTGGTGGAAGGCGGCATGGTCCGACCGGGTGACGCCATCACCGTGCTGCTGCCCGAGCCGCCCCACCGTCCGCTGGAACGGGTCTGAGCCGGTTCGCGCAACGCTCCTGAACGGGCGCGCGCCATGCCCCTGAGCGGGTTACCGGAACGCCCGCCACGCCAGGAGCGACGCGGGACCGGATCAGGGCAGGATCGAGTCCACGTAGCCGCCGTCCACCCGGAGCGCGCCGCCCGTCGTCGCCGACGCCTGGTTCGAGCTGAGGTAGACCACCATGTGCGCGATCTCCTCCGGCTCGATCAGCCGCTGGATGAGCGACTGCGGCCGGTACTGGCGCATGAAGGCGCGCTGGGCCTCGTCCCAGGGCAGGTCGCGGTCGACGAGCTCGTACACGAAGTCCTCGACACCCCCGGTGTGGGTGGGGCCGGCGATCACGGAGTTCACCGTCACACCGGTGCCGGCGGCCTCCTTGGCGAAGCCCCGGCTGACCCCGAGCAGCGCGGACTTCGTCATGCCGTAGTGGATCATCTCCTTCGGGGTGACCACGGCGGAGTCGCTGGCGATGTACTGGACGCGTCCCCACTCGCGTTCCATCATCCCGGGCAGGTACGCCCGGGTGAGCCGTACCGCGGCCAGCACGTTGACCTCGAAGTAGCGCCGCCACTCCGCGTCGCTGATCTCCAGTGCGGGCTGCGCGCCGAAGATGCCGAGGTTGTTGACGAGGACGTCCACCCGCGGCAGTTGTTCCGTCAACCGGCCGGCACCCTCCTCCGTCGCCACGTCCGCCGGCGCGGCGACGAAGTCCGCGCCGGGCACCAGCGAGAACAGGTGCGCCACCGCCTGCGCCACGCTCTCCTCGCTCCTGCCGTTGACGGCGACCCGGGCGCCCGCGCGGGCGAGGCCCGCCGCGATGGCGGCCCCGATGCCCTGCGTGGATCCCGTGACCAGCGCCGTGCGCCCGGACAGATCGATCTGCATCATCAGCACAGTTCCTCACGTCGGTGACCGCTGCCGGCCTGCTCGTACCCGATCTTGCTCAAGTATGAGCGGAACCGGGGCTCCGCATCCGGCCTCCCACACATGTCAACTTCGGGTTGACACCCTCTGGGTGTCAACCTAGGGTTGCCCCATGGAGCAGCCCACACGCATCCAGACATCCGTCCGTCTCGACGACCTCATCGACGCCATCAAGAAGGTCCATACCGAGGCCCTCGACCAGCTCACCGACGCGGTCCTGGCCGCCGAGCACCTGGGTGAGCTGTCCGATCACCTCATCGGCCACTTCGTGGACCAGGCGCGCCGTTCCGGCGCCTCGTGGAGCGAGATCGGCAAGAGCATGGGCGTCACACGGCAGGCAGCCCAGAAGCGGTTCGTCCCCAAGGACCTCGGCAGCCTCTCGGAACTCGACCCCAGCGAGGGCTTCAGCAGGTTCACCCCGCGCGCCCGCCATGTGGTGGTGGCCGCCCAGAACGAGGCCCACACCGCCCGTCACGACAAGATCCTCTGCGCCCACCTGGTGCTGGGCCTGCTGAGTGAACCGAGGGGGCTGGCCGCCAAGGCGATCACCGAACAGGGTGTATCGGCGGAGAGCGTCCGGCAGGCCGCCGAGGACACCCTTCCTCCGGCGGCCGAGCAGATGCCCGCCCTCATCCCGTTCGACGCGACCGCGCGCAAGGCCCTGGAGCTGACGTTCCGTGCGGCCCTGCGGCTCGGCCACAACTACATCGGCACGGAGCACATCCTGCTCGCCCTCCTGGAGTGCGAGGACGGCGAGGGCGTGCTGAGCGGGCTCGGCATCACCAAGGAGGCCACGGAGGAGTCCATCACGACGATGCTCTCCGAGATCGTCGCCGAGCGGAGCAACGAGCAGCAGAGCGGCCACAAGGGCGAATAGAAGGGGATTCCAGGCCGGAAGGGGGATTCCAGGAACGAGCGGACCCCTCGGCGTAACCAGGAGGGTGGGACCGGCCGACAGCCTGCCGTCGCCCCTCTCCACCACCCACCCGGGCTCCGGTACGCGCGTCCCGCGCGCCGGAGCCCCTGTCCGTGACGGGCTCCGCGCGGCTGCCGTCGGGGCGAGCGGCCTCCGGCCGGACTGCGGGGGAGCGGCCCCTTCGGGCCAAGGGGCCTTCGTACCGGGCTCCCCCGGGTGGCGGACGTCCGTACGGGCGACCCTCGGTAGGACGATTCCCCTACTGCCTCCCCCGGGTGGCCGAACACGGTGGCCGAACAGGTCGGCCGAACAGGCCGGTGGCAGGCACGGATCTACGGCTATCGGTCGCCTTCCCACGCGGAATGCGGCAGCCTACAGGTGACGAATCCTATAGCGGGCCGTGAGAGGCGCGTTCGAGGGGAAGGTGCCGCCCGGGTGGTCAAGCTGGAGCACATCCTGCTGGGGCTGTTCGCGCAGCGCCCTTGGAGCGGCTACGACCTCCGGAAATGGCTGTCCGAGGGCGGCAAGTTCCTCCGGTCCAACGCCGACCAGAGCCAGATCTACCGGCTGCTCTCCCGTATGGAGGAGCACGGCTGGATCACGCACACCGTCGACGCGCGGGAGAAGCGCCCGGACGCGAAGGTGTACACGTTGACCAAGCGGGGCCGCGCCGAACTGCTGGCCTGGGCCCGCTCCCCGTACACGCCCCCCGCGCGCTTCCAGGACCCGGACTTCATGGTGCGCTTCCTCTTCGGCGGCATCGTCGAGCCGGCGGGGCTGCGGAGCCTGCTGGAGACCGAGCTGGCCGCGCGCAGGGAGCAGGTGGCCCGGCACCGCGGCCGCGACCGCACCCACCACTTCGTCGACGCCATCCCCGAGGTGGACCCGGACCGCGCCGGACTGCTCCTCGAACTCGCCCACATCCGGGGCATGGCCGAGGTCGACTCATGGATCGCCTGGCTCCAGGAGATGCTGGTCACGCTGGACGCCTCCCGCACCATCCCGCCGGAACCCGCATCGGGGGCCGTCTGCGCAGCCGCGGCCGAGACCGTCCGCGACTCCTTCCCGGCCACTCCGGGAGAACCCGAGGCCCGGCCCTCCCCGGCGATCGACACCCCACCGGGAGGGGTCCGGCCGACGGACACCCCGCCCGGGGCCATCCCGCCCCCTGCGGCGCCCCCCGCTCCCTGACCCGGGCAGCACCACCCACCTGTGAGGAGAGTCCGTATCCGTGCGCGCGATCATGGTGATGTTCGACACGCTCAACCGCCGTTTCCTGCCCCCCTACGGAGCCGAGGGAATCCACGCACCCAACTTCGAGCGGCTGAGCCGCCAGGCCGTCGTCTTCGACCGCGCCTACGCGGGCAGCATGCCCTGCATGCCGGCCCGCCGTGAGATACACACCGGCCGGTACAACTTCCTGCACCGCTCCTGGGGGCCGCTGGAGCCCTTCGACGACTCCGTGCCCGAGATCCTCTCGCGCGCCGGCGTCCACACCCACCTCGCCACCGACCACCAGCACTACTGGGAGGACGGCGGCGCCACGTACCACAACCGCTACGACACCTACGAGTTCTTCCGCGGCCAGGAAGGCGACAAGTGGAAGGGGCACGTGGCGGACCCCGAGTTCCCGCCCAGCCTGAGCTGGCGCTCCGACGCGGCCCGCCGCCAGGACCTCGTCAACCGCCAGTACATGGCCACCGAGGACCGGCACTCCCAGACCCGCACGTTCGACGCCGGCCTGGAGTTCATCGCCACCAACGCCGCCGCCGACCGGTGGTTCCTCCAGATCGAGTGCTTCGACCCGCACGAGCCCTTCTTCACCTACGACGAGCACCGCGCGCACTACCTGCACGGCATGCCCCCCGAGCAGGTCCCGGGCGTGGAGGCCGACTGGCCCGACTACCGCAGGGTCACCGAGGGCGAGGACGGCGTCCAGCGGGTGCGCGCCGAGTACGCCGCCCTGCTCACCATGTGCGACGCCTCGCTCGGCCGGGTCCTCGACGCCATGGACGAGCACGACCTGTGGTCCGACACCCTCCTGATGGTCTGCACCGACCACGGGCTGCTGCTCGGCGAGCACGGCTGGTGGGGCAAGAACATCCAGCCCTGGTACGACGAGAACATCCACACACCGCTGTTCATCTGGGACCCACGCAGCGGCGCGCGCGACGAGCGCCGGGCGAGCCTGGTGCAGACCGTCGACTTCGGCCCGACCCTGCTCGACTACTTCGAGGTCCCGGCGCCCGAGCTGATGCAGGGCAGCGCGCTCGCCGGCACGGTGGCCGGGGACGCGCCGGTGCGGGAGGCCGGGCTCTTCGGCTCGTTCGGCGGGCACGTCAACGTCACCGACGGCCGCTACGTCTACATGCGCGCACCGGTCAGCGCGTCCAACGAACCGCTGTACGAGCACACCCTGATGCCCACGCACATGGCGAGCCGGTTCGCGCCGGAGGAGCTGCGGGACGCGGAGCTGATCGGCCCGCTGCCCTTCACCAAGGACGCTCCCGTGCTGCGGCTGCCCGGCCGCACCTGGGGCAACGCCCACGCCTACGGCACCATGCTGTTCGATCTGGAGGACGACCCGGGGCAGCGGCGTCCGCTGCTCGACGACGCGGCCGAACTGCGCATGGCCCGGCTGCTGACCGAGCGGATGCGCGCCTGTGACGCGCCCGAGAGCCAGTTCACCCGGCTCGGGCTGCCGTCCGAGGGCCCGGTCACCGGAGCGCACCTGCTGGCCCGTGCCCAGTACGGCCACGTGGTCGCCGCCCACGAGGAGCTGCCCGCCGCCGAGGAGTTCGGCGCGGGCGAGCTGAGCGTCACCGCCCCGCTCGCCCGGCTGCTGGCCCACGACGGTGCCCGCGCGGTCGTGCTGCGGCACCTCCCGCTGGTCGCCAACCCGGACTTCGCCGACCGGATCGCCGACCGGACGCCCTGGCAGCTCGCGGTCACCACGGCGGGCATCTCGGCCACGGCCCTGCGAGCCCTGGACGCCGACCTCGCGGCCCTCGGCACCCCCGACGGCACCGGCTCCGCGCCTACCCCGGCCTGACGGCAAGGCCGGGCGGCACCCGGGTGCATCCTGAACGGGCGGCCCACCCGGGCCTCCGGCACCGTCTCCACGGGTGATCGGCACCCTCGACACCACCCGAGGAAATAGATATATCTGGCGGGTCCGCCGAGGTGGCCGCCGCGGACCCGCGGGCGCGCGGGCGCCGGGACCCGTCATGACCCGCCACCACCGGAGACGGCCAGGGACCCACGGCAGACCGCACGCGCACGCCCGCCAGGGCGCCCCGCACCGATCCGACAGGAGTCGCCCCCATGAAGATCCGCTCGGCCGATGTCATCGTGACCAGCCCGGGACGCAACTTCGTCACCTTGCGCATCACCACCGACGACGGTCTCACCGGGCTGGGCGACGCCACGCTCAACGGCCGCGAGCTGGCCGTCGCCGGCTACCTGACCGAGCATGTCGCCCCCCTGCTGATCGACCGCGACGCGAGCCGGATCGAGGACACCTGGCAGTACCTGTACCGCGGCGCGTACTGGCGCCGCGGCCCCGTGACCATGGCGGCCATCGCCGCGGTGGACACCGCCCTGTGGGACATCAAGGCGAAGGCCGCCGGGATGCCGCTCTACCAGCTCCTCGGCGGCGCCAGCCGCACCGGCGCGCTCGCCTACGGGCACGCCTCCGGGCGGGACCTGCCCGAGCTGATGGACTCGGTCCGCGCCCACCTCGCGCAGGGATACCGCGCGATCCGCATCCAGACCGGCATCCCCGGCCTGGACTCGGTGTACGGCGTGGCCGCCTCCTCCGCGGCCGGGGGCGAGCGCTACGACTACGAGCCGGCCAGGCGCTCCGGCGGTGACCGGGCCCTGCCCGTCGAGGAGACCTGGGACACCCGCGCCTACCTGCGGCACGTGCCGGCCGTCTTCGAGGCGGTGCGCGCCGAGTTCGGCCCGGAACTGCCCCTGCTGCACGACGGCCACCACCGGATGACGCCCATCCAGGCCGCCAAGCTGGGCAAGGCGCTGGAGCCCTACGACCTGTTCTGGCTGGAGGACGCCACGCCCGGCGAGGACCAGGCCGCCCTGCGGCTCATCCGCCAGCACACCACCACCCCGCTCGCCATCGGCGAGGTCTTCAACTCCGTGTACGACTACACGACCCTGCTCAGCGAGCGTCTGATCGACTACGTGCGCTCCGCGGTCACGCACACCGGCGGCGTGTCCGCCATGCGCAAGCTCCTCGACCACGCCGCGGTGTACGGCATCAGGTCCGGCCTGCACGGCCCCACGGACATCTCCCCGGTCGGCATGGCCGCGGCGCTCCACCTGGACCTCGCCGTGCACAACTTCGGCATCCAGGAGTACATGCGGCACTCCGCCGACACCCTTGAGGTCTTCCGCACCTCCTACACCTTCACCGACGGACTGCTCCACCCCTCCGACACCCCCGGCCTCGGCCTGGAGCTCGACGACGAGGCCGCCGCCGCCTTCCCGTACACCCCGGCCTACCTGCCGGTGAACCGCCTGAAGGACGGGACCGTCCACGACTGGTGAGCGGTCGGGCCGGCGGCGTCCGTGCGAGGCGCGGCCGGAAGCCCGGCTATCCGCCGAACGCGCCCTCGGCGCCGGTGACCCGTTCCGCGAAGCGCTCCGCGATGGTCAGGTAGCCCTTCGCGCTGGGATGCACCCCGTCCGGCATGTCCGCCGCGTCCGCGGGGCCGAACAGCGCCCGGCCGTCGAGGTAGTGGAGGTGGGGGTCGTCGCGGCGGCGCTGCCGCACGATGCTCTTCAGCGCGTCGCGGACCAGGGGCATGGTCAGCGGCCCGAGCCCGATCTCACCGGGATCGCCCGGCTCCTCGGCGCCGTTCTCCGGCGGGGGCGTCGGGGCCGCGCCGGGCACGGTGTCCTCGACGCGCGGGCAGATGATCGGCGACACCACCAGCAGCGGGGTGTCCGGATGCCCCTCGCGAACGGTGTCGAGGAAGCCGTGCACCGCGGGAGTGAACGTGCGGAGCTTGAACGTGCCCTTCAGCACGGGATTGCCGCCCAGTTCGAGGCTGATCAGGTCGGCCGGCAGGTCACGGATGGTGCGCGCGACGTACGGATCCAGCATGCAGTTGCCCGCCAGGCCCAGGTTCACCACGTCCAGCGCGACGAGCGATGCCGCCACCGCGGGCCACGTGCCGGTCGGATGGTCCGCCTGGGTGCAGTGGCTGATCGAACTCCCGTGGTGCACCCACCGGCGCCGGCCGGACGGGACCGGTGGACACAGGGCCGCGTCGGCGCGCAGCGCCAGCAACTCGCAGGGCGTCTGCTGGGGCAGCCACAACTCGACCTCCTTCATGCCCTCGGGGAGCTCGGTGAAGCGCACGGTGCCCGGCTCGCCCGGCACCTCCCGGCCCTCGGCGCGGGCGTGCGCGAGGCGCAGCACCCGGCCCGTGGGCGCGGGCTGCTGCGCCGCGAGCCTGCCGTCCACCAGGAGGTCGAGGACGCCCGCGGGCGCCGGGCGTGCCGCCTTGTCGAAGTGCCGCACCGTGGTGAGCAGGTCCACCTCCAGCGTCCGGGCCGCGGTGCGGAAGGCGAGCCGAACCCCGGAGGGCATGGCCGCCACGTAGTCCATGAACGCGTCCGGGTACTGCTGCCTCGTCCACGCCGGAAGCCGGCGCGGCAGCAGGCCGCCGCCGGGCCGCCGCTCCAGGTCCAGCGCACCGGCGAACCGGACCGGGCCGTCCTCCAGCGGTATCTCGTACACCGGAGCCTTCTTCCTTCCCATTCCACGTCATCGAGACGAACGGGCCGGCCGGCGACGGCCCCCGGGGGCCGTCGCGTTCAGGCCGCGCCCGGTCCGGCAGCCAGTTCCTCGGCGAGCCGGGCCATCCCCCAGCGGAGGTCGTCCTCCTCGACGACCAGGGGAGGGGCGATTCTGAGCGTGTGCCCGTGGGCGTCCTTGCAGAGCACGCCACGGCGCAGCAGCCCCTCGCAGACGTCGCGGCCGGTACGCTCGCGCAGGTCGATCCCCGCCCACAGCCCGATCGAGCGGACCTCCGCCACGGCGTCCCCGGGCAGCGCGGACAGCAACCCGGCGAGGACCTCCCCGAGCTCGGCGGCGCGCCGCTGGGCGCTGCCCTCCCGCAGCCTGCGCACCACCGCGGTGCCCACCGCGCAGGCCAGCGGGTTGCCGCCGAAGGTGCTGCCGTGCTCGCCCGGGCGGAAGACCCCGAGCACGTCGGCGCGGGAGACGACCGCCGAGACCGGAACGATGCCGCCCCCCAGCGCCTTGCCGAGCACGTAGACGTCGGGGACGACGTCCTCGTGGTCGCAGGCGAAGGTGCGGCCGGTGCGGCCGAGCCCGGACTGGATCTCGTCGGCGATCATGAGGACATTGCGCTCGGTGCACAACTCCCTGATCCCCCGAAGGTATCCGGGCGGCGGCAGGATGACCCCGCCCTCGCCCTGGACGGGCTCGACCAGCACGGCCACGGTGTCGTCGTCCACCGCCGCCCGCGCCGCGTCGATGTCACCGAACGGGACTCGGACGAACCCGGGTGTGAACGGCCCGTAGTCCGCGGTGGCGTCCGGGTCGTCCGAGAAGCTGACGATGGTCAGGGTGCGGCCGTGGAAGTTGCCGCCCATGACGACGATCTTCGCGCGGCCGTCGGGCACGCCCTTGACCCGGTACCCCCACTTGCGGGCCGTCTTGACGGCGGTCTCCACCGCCTCGGCCCCGGTGTTCATGGGGAGCACCATCTCCATGCCCGCCAGTTCCGCGAGCTCGGAGCAGAACGTGGCCAGGCCGTCGTGGTGGAAGGCCCGGCTGGTGAGCGTCAGCCGGTCGAGCTGCGCGTGGGCCACGCCGAGGAGGTCCTTGTCGCCGTGGCCGAAGTTCAGGGCGCTGTACCCGGAGAGCATGTCCAGCAGGCGCCGGCCCTCCACATCGGTGACCCAGGCCCCTTCGCCGCGGCTGATCACGACGGGCAGCGGATGGTAGTTGTGCGCCACGCTCGCGTCGGCGCGCGTGATCTCGTCGGTGGTCAGGGACATGCGGGCCCTCCGGCGATGGTGGTGGGGTGAGTGGGGACGGGACTCACGGTATGCGGCCACCGCCGGACCCGAGCGGTCCAGGTGGCGCCTGAGGTGTGGTCGAGGACGCATGAGGGGCCGGGCGTTCTCTCCCGGCCCCGTCACACGCGGATGAGGCTCTGGACGGGGCCGATGGCTACGAGGCCTTCTTGTGCTCCGCTTCGACCTGCTTCTTGATCGAGGGCCAGATGTCGTACATCGCCGTCGGGAAGGGAAGGTTCGGGAAGTACTTCTCGTAGAGCTTCAGAAACGTGCCGTCGTCGGCCAGGGCGGTGAGCTGCTTGTTGTAGGCGGCGAGGAACGTGGTCAGCTTCTTGTTGACCGCCATGGCGCCGGGCTGCTCCTGCGGCTCCTGCACCGCGGACTTCAGCTTGCCGGGGTGCTCGTCGTAGATCTTGCCCACGTGGGTGGAGCCGAGCACGCACGCGTCGAGGTTGCCGGCCAGCAACTGGCTGACGCACACGCTGTCGGTGGGCTCCGACACCAGCTTCGACTTGGTGAGCTTCTTCTTCGCGAAGTCCTCCTGAGTGCTGTTCGCGCCGGCGCCCACCCGCTTGCCGGTGAAGTCGTCCAGCGTCTTCGCCTTCGAGGCGTTCGGCACGACGATGACGTTCGTTCCCCAGAAGATCGGCTTGGTGAAGGCGACGCTCTTCTTCCGCTCCGGGGTGGCCACCAGGCCGATGGCCAGCATGTCGTACTGGCCGCTGGTGAGGGCGGGCAGGCCGGCCTGCACGGTGGTCGTCTTGTAGGTGATCTTCAAGCCCATCCGCTTGGAGATCAGCTCGTTCAGGTCGATGAGCAGCCCCACCGGCTTGCCGCTCTGGTCGGGGGACGCCCAGGGGAAGTCGCCGGCGGTGACGGCGGCGTTGATCGTGCCGGGCTTGATCAGGCCGTAGTCCTTGCCCGAGCCCGAGGACTTGGAGTCGCTGTCGCCGCTACCGCCGCACGCGGTGAGGGTCATCACCGTGGCGGCGACGACGGACAGCCCGCTGACGATTCGTCTTTTGATGTGCCGGTTCATGCTTCTCCTTCGAAGTCGCCAGGTGACTGGACCGACCGGACTGAACTGCGGGGATGCGCCGCAAGGTGCAAGATGGTGCGTGACTATAGGCTATAGGGAATAGCCCGTCAATGATCGATTCCCCGGCGGCCGCCCCTGTCGACCGGCCGTTTCCGGGGTGTTTCCGTCGCGCGACCGCGCCGCCCCGGGAGGGCCTGACGTCCGAGGGGTCCGCGCGTCCTTCGTTTCCCGGGTGTCCGGCGTTGACAGGCTCCTGAGCCCACTGCACGATGTCCATAGCCTATAGGCTATGAGAAACGAGGTCTCCGGTCTTCGCCGAGGACCGCGCCGAGCATCCGGAGGACGACTGGATGGCCATGCAACTGCTCGTACTGCCCGGAGACGGGATCGGCCCCGAGATCACCGCCGCCACCCTGCGCGTGCTCGAAGCCGTCGACGACGTCCACGGACTCGGCCTCCGGATGGAGACCGAGGACATCGGACTCGCCTCCCTCGCCACGGAGGGCACCACGCTTCCGCAGCACGTGCTCGACCGTGTCCCTGCCGCGGACGGCGTGATCCTCGGCCCCGTGTCGCACTACGAGTACCCGCCCCGGGCCGAAGGCGGGATCAATCCCTCTGCGGAACTGCGGGTGAGGTTCGAGCTGTTCGCGAACGTCCGCCCGTGCCGGTCCCGTGGCGACCTGAGCGTGCTGCGCGCCCCTATGGACCTCGTCATCGTCCGGGAGAACACGGAGGGCTTCTACTCGGACCGCAACATGTACGCGGGCAGCGGTGAGTTCATGCCGGACCCCGACCAGGCGTTCAGCCTGCGGAAGATCACCGCACGCGGCTGCGAGCGGGTCGCCCGGGCCGCGTTCGAGCTCGCCGCGCGCCGCCGCAAGAAGGTGACGGCGGTGCACAAGGCGAACGTCCTCAAGCTCTCCGACGGCCTCTTCCTGCGCGAGGTGCGGAGGGTCGCCGAGGAGTTCCCCGGCATCCGGCTCGACGAGCTGATCGTCGACGCCGCCGCGGCGGCGCTGGTCCGCAGGCCGGACGACTTCGACGTGCTCGTCACCACCAACATGTTCGGGGACATCCTCTCCGACGAGGCCGCGGAGCTCTCGGGCAGCCTCGGGCTCGGCGGCTCGCTCAACGCCGGGCACGACATCGCGGTCGCCCAGGCACAGCACGGCTCCGCTCCTGACATCGCGGGGCGCGGTGTCGCCAACCCGGTGTCGCTCGTCCTGTCGGCCGCCATGCTGCTCGACTGGCGGGGGCGGCGCAGCGGCGAGACGGCGCTGACCGCGGCGGCCTCGGCCATCGAGTCGGCCGTGGACCGGGTCCTCGACGACCCCGCCTCGCGCACCCCCGACCTCGGCGGCCGCCTCGGCACCACCGAGTTCACCGACCGGGTCGTCGCCGCGCTGCGCGGGGCCGCACCGGAGCGGACATGACCAGAGCCGACCAGGGCCAGGACCAGAACCCGAAGGGAGCCGGCATGCTGCAGTCCGTCAACCCGGCGACGGAGGCACTCGTCGAGAAGTACGAGGAACACACCGACGAGGAGGTCGAGGCCGCGCTGACGGCCGCCGCGCTGGCCCAGCGGACCTGGCGGGCCACGCCGATCGAGCGGCGGCTGCCGCTGCTGCGGGCCATCGCCCGCCGGCTGCGCGCCGACCGGGAGCCCTTCGCCCGTCTGATCGTCCGCGAGATGGGCAAACCGCTCACCGAGGCGCGGGCGGAGGTCGAGAAGTGCGCGTGGACGCTCGACCACTACGCCGAGCACGCCGAGAGCTACCTCGCGCCCCAGCCCGTGCCCTCCAGCGCCACCGAGAGCACCGTCGTCTTCGAGCCCCTCGGCGTGCTGCTCGCGGTGATGCCGTGGAACTACCCGTTCTGGCAGTTCTTCCGCTTCCTCGCACCCGCGCTCGCCGCGGGCAACGCGGCGATCCTCAAGCACGCCGGCAACGTCCCCGCCTGCGCGGTGCTGCTGGAAGAGATCGTCCGCGAGGCCGGCGCCCCGGCGGGGCTGTGCGGCTCGTTGCTGGTGCAGCCGGAGAAGGTCGCCGGCCTGATCGCCGACGACCGCATCGCGGCGGTCACCGTCACCGGGTCGACCCGGGTGGGCCAGATCGTGGCCGCGCAGGCGGGCGCGCACCTGAAGAAGCACGTCCTGGAGCTCGGCGGCTCCGACCCGCTCATCGTGCTCGCGGACGCCGACCTCGACGAGGCGTCCACGGTCGCCGTCCGGTCCCGTTTCAACACCTGCGGCCAGAGCTGCGTCAACGCCAAGCGGCTCATCGTGGACGAGCGGGTCGCGGACGCGTTCGTCGACCTCGTGGTGCGCAAGGCGGCCGCGCTCGCGGTGGGCGACCCGCTCGACACCGCCACCGAGATCGGGCCGCTGGCCCGCGGGGACCTCAGGGACACCCTGCACGACCAGGTGCTCCGCACGGTCGAGGCGGGAGCCACCCTGCGGCTCGGCGGGCGGCCGGTGCCGGGCCCGGGCTTCTACTACCCGCCCACGGTCCTCGACCACGTCACCCCCGACATGGCCGCCTTCACCGAGGAGACCTTCGGTCCCGTGGCCGGGGTGACCCGGGTGAGCGGCGCCGAGGAGGCGGTCGAACTGGCCAACCGGACCTCGTTCGGCCTGGGCGCCGCGCTGTGGACCGCCGACCTCGACGAGGCCCGGCGGATCGTCCCGCTCATCGACGCCGGCGCGGTCTTCGTCAACGGCCAGGTGGCCTCGGACCCCCGCCTGCCCTTCGGCGGCATCAAGAAGTCCGGGTACGGGCGTGAACTGGGGGAGTACGGGATCAGGGAGTTCGTCAACGTGAAGACGGTCTGGTTCGGCCCGGCGGTGGCGTCATGAGCGCACAGGCGGGCAGGGGGAAGGTGCTGCGGCCGGACGAGCTCGCCGCCAGGGACCGCGGCACGGGGGCGCGCACCGTGCCGCTGGCCACGACAGCTCGGGGCGCCACCTCGTTCCTCAACGGCATCACCAGCTTCGAACCTGGGGCGGTGATCGGGCACCACATGCACAACGTCACCGAGTCGGTGATCGTCATCGAGGGCGATGCCGTCGTCGACATCGACGGCGAGCGCACGCGGCTGCGGCGCTTCGACACCACGCTGGTGCCGTCAGGCGTGCCCCACCACTTCGAGAACGCCTCGTCCACCGAGCCCATGAAGATCTTCTGGACGTACGCCTCGCTGCACAGCACCAGGACCCTCCTGCCGTCGGGCGAGCACTCCCGCATCGACGCCGAAGGCCCCGAGGGGCAGGGCGGGCCCGGGGCACCGCCGTCCCTGGTCCGCGAGGTCGCCCGGATCACCGTGCTGCCCGGTCGCGCGGAGGACTTCGAGGCCGCGGTCGCGGAGGCGGCCGAGCTGTTCCAGCGTGCGCACGGGGCCCGCACCCTGACCCTGGAGCGCTCTCACGAGGACCCGCAGGAGTACCGCCTCGACATCGTCTGGGACTCGGTGGAGGACCACGTCACGGGCTTTCGCGGCTCGGCGGACTTCGAGGAGTGGCGCCGGCTCATCGCGCACTGCGTGGCCCGGCCGCCGGAGGTCACGCACTTCCGGCACGTCCTGACCGCGTTCTAGGACCGGGAGTCCGACATGGCGCACGACGAACGCGACGACGAGCAGGGAGAACGGGACGCCGGCCAGCGCGTCTGGCGCCGTGAGGACGTCCTCGACCTGTTGCACCGGCGGAGCAACTGGCACCGGTGGGGCGAGGACGACCAGGTCGGCACGGTCAACCTGATCACGGACCGCAAGCGGGCCGAGGCCGCCGCGCTGGTGCGAACGGGCCGGGCGGTCTCCCTGAGCCGGCCGTTCCCGACCCGGCCGGGCGCCGGCAACCCCCGCCCCGCGGCGCACTACACCACGCGTGCGCCCCGGGGCACCGGGGGCATCGCCGGCGACTACTACGGGATCGAGTACCACGGCACCGCGTCCACGCACGTCGACGCGCTCTGCCACGTCTGGGACGAGCGGGGGATGTGGCAGGGCCGTGACCCCGCCGCGGAGCTGACCTCCCGGGGCAGCCGCTGGGGCTCGATCGACCACTGGCGCCACGGCATCGTCACCCGCGGGGTCCTGCTGGACGTGCCCGCCTTCCGCGGCGAGCCGTACGTCACCCACGAAAGGCCGGTGCACGGCGACGAGCTGGAGGCCGTGGCGCACGCGCAGGGGGTGGACGTCACCGCGGGCGACGCGCTGGTCGTCTACTCGGGACGCGACCGGTGGGACCGGGAGAACCCCGCCTGGGGGACCGGGCGCACCGCCGCAGGCGAGAAGCGCAGACCCGGGCTGCACGCCTCCTGCCTGGGCTTCCTGCGCGACAACGACTGCGCGGCGCTCGCCTGGGACATGCTCGACCACGCGCCCAACGACTGGGGGATCCCCTGGACGGTGCACGGCGCCATCTTCGCGTACGGGCTCGCCGTCGTGGACAACTGCGAGCTCGCCCCGCTCGCCGCCGCCTGCGCCGCCGAGGGCCGGTACGCGTTCATGTTCATGCTCGCGCCGCTCGTGGTCGAGGGAGGCACGGGCTCGCCCGCCAACCCGCTCGCGCTGTTCTGACGCCAGCGGGCTCGACCCCGCAGGCACAGGGGCTCAGCCCCTCGGACACCGGGGGGGCTCAGCCCTGCGGATGCCGGGGGTTCAGCCTTTCAGGGCGTCGATGGCGCGCTTGCCGAGGCTGGCCCGCACGTGCTTGCGCATGGCGGTCTCCGCGGCCTTCGCGTCCCCGGCGATCACGGCCTCGGCGATGGCGTTGTGCTCGTCGCGGACCCGCTCCTGGTCCTCGGGGGAGTCCGGGCCCGCCTGGAGCCGGAGCTGCCGGTAGCGGTCGGCCTTGTCCCAGAGCCCTTCCAGCAGTGACATCAGCAGGGGGTTGTGGGAGGCCGTGTAGACACTGCGGTGGAAGGCCCGGTGGGCGAGCAGGTTCTCGAAGTCCGCCGAGGCACTGAGGGGTTCGAGGCCCTTCAGGGCCGTCTTGATGGTGCTGGTGTCCGCCTCCGTCCGCCGGGTGGCGGCGAGCCGCGCGGCCAGCGGGTCGAGCTGCTCGCGCACCTCGTAGAGGCTGCGGGCCTCCTCGGCGCTCAGCTCCGTGACCCGCGCGTCGCGGTGGGCGTCGATCGTGACGAGCCCCTCGGCGTCCAGCCGGCGCAGCGCCTCCCGCAGCGGTGTGGTGCTCACACCGAGCTCCACGGCCAGTTGCTCCTGGGAGATCGACTGGCCCTGCCTCAGCTCACCGGCGAGGATGCGGCGCCGCAGCTCCTGGTAGGCGTAGGCGCTCTTCGTGAGGGCTGGACGGGGTTCGACACTCATCAACCTGACAATCTCTTCTCCGGCGGGCGGGGTGAGGGCCAAGGATACAGAGGCCGACGCACTGTGCAGGCCGTTCGCTACGGCCTGCAACCTCGGTGCGTGTGCGCCTGCACCTGGTCCTGCCACCCCCTTCCCTATAGGCTATATGAAATAGCCGGATCGCATCCCCAAGGAACGCGCACATGTCCCAGACTGCTGAAACCGACGCCGAGGGAGCCCACTTCATCGGCGGCACCCCGTTCTTCGCCTCGCAGCACGACCAGCGGCTGTCCTACGCCCTCTACGTGCCCAAGGACCACACCCCCGAGGCGCCCGCGCTGCCGCTCGTGGTCATCCAGCACGGCACGGGGCGCTCGGCGGAGCTCTACCGCGACCGGTGGAAGGCGTTCGCCATCGAGCACCGCTGCATCATCCTGACGCCGCTGTTCCCCGCGGGTCTTGGCGAGCCGGGCGAGCTGCACAACTTCAAGTTCCTCAAGTACGGCGACATGCGGTTCGACGAGGAGCTGCTGCACATCGTCGACGAGGTGGGGGAGCGGTTCAACGCCCGCACGGAGCGGTTCGTGCTGCACGGCTTCTCCGGCGGCGGGCAGTTCGTGCACCGGTTCTTCTACGTGCACCCCGACCGGCTCGCGGGCGTCTCGATCGGGGCGCCGGGCCGGATCACCCAGCTCGACGACGGCCTGCCGTGGTGGATCGGCACCAAGGGCTTCGAGGAGCGCTTCGGCGTTCCCGTCGACCTCGACGCCCTGCGCGGGGTCCCGGTGCAGATGGTGGTGGGCGCCGAGGACGTGGAGACCTGGGAGATCAACAACGTCGGCGGGTCCAACTGGATGGAGGGCGTGGAGAACACCGGCCGCACCCGCATCGAGCGGCTCAGGACGCTGTGCGCCAACTTCGAGGGGCACGGCATCAAGGTGCGCTTCGACCTCGTCCCCGGTGTCGCGCACCAGGGGGTCGGCGTCGTCCCCGCGGTCCAGGAGTTCGTGGCCGACGTGCTCGCACGGGGCTCCGTGGTCTGAAGCGTTCGCTTCGGCTATTGACAATCCTGTCGTCGCTGTTACGTTACGGCCACCGCCGGGTGCCGTAGGGACCGTCGGCGAGGGGGTCCGGGGCGAGGCTTCGGACCCAGCCGGCCGGCAGCCGCCGAGAGGGTTCGCGGCGCCGGCAGACCAAAGGTAAGGACACCGTGTTCCATGGGCGATTTCCTCCACACGTTCTTCGATATCCACCAGATACTCCATGTGATGCCCACGCTCCTCAGCGAGGGGCTGCGCAACACCTTGATCATCGCGTCGCTCTCGCTGATCCTCGGCCTGGCCTTCGGGCTCGTGCTGTCGATCCTGCTCATCGCCTCGCACTGGTGGGTGCGGGCGCCGGCCCGGATCTACGTCGACGTCTTCCGCGGGCTGCCGGCCATCGTCACCGTCAGCATCATCGGCATCGGCCTGCCGTCCGCCAACGTCCGGCCGTTCGGTGAGTCGCCCACGGGCTACGCCATCCTCGCGATCGGCCTCATCAACGCGGCCTACATCGCGGAGATCTTCCGGTCCGGCATCCAGAGCGTGCCGGTCGGCCAGACGGAGGCCGGGCGCAGCCTCGGCATGAGCCACCTGACGACACTGATGCTGATCGTCGTGCCACAGGGCATCAGGAACGTCCTCCCGGCGCTCGCCAACCAGTTCATCGTCGCCGTCAAGGAGAGCTCGCTGGTCTACCTGCTCGGCCTGGCCGTCGGGGAGCGCGAGCTGTACTTCATCGCCCAGCAGGCGCAGGCCGTCAGCTACAACTCCTCGTCGTTCATCGCCGCCGGCCTGGTCTACATCGCGTTCACCGTGCCGCTGACCCACCTCGTCAACTGGTTCGACCGGCGGATGCGGGACGGCAGGCGCCCCTCGGCGGGCAAGAACCCCCTGGACCAGGGCCCCAAGGATCCCCTGGGCACGGAGCCACTGACGCCGCTGGGCGCCGGCATGGAAGCGGGAGCATGACCATGGAGAAGACAGCCTCCGGCAGCGCGACGGCGGACCAGCAGGCCGAGGGCCGGCCGGACGCAGCGGATCACCCCGCCGTCGAGCTCCTCGACGTGTGCAAGTCCTTCGGCAGCACCGAGGTCCTCAGCGGCGTCTCGGCGAGCGTCGTCCCCGGCGAGACCGTGTGCCTCATCGGCGCCTCCGGCTCCGGGAAGTCGACCCTGCTGCGCTGCATCAACCTCCTGTCGCCGCCCACCTCCGGGACGATCCGCGTGCACGGCCAGGCGATCACCGATCCGAAGGTGGACGTGAACGAGGTCCGGTCCCGGATCGGCATGGTCTTCCAGCACTTCAACCTCTTCCCGCACCGGAGCGCGCTCGACAACATCACCATCGCGCTGCGCCGGGTACGGAAGATCGCGAAGCAGGAGGCCGAGGAGCGCGCGCTCGCGCAGCTCGACAAGGTGGGGCTGCGGGCGTTCGCGTCGGCGCGGCCCGGGAGCCTGTCGGGCGGACAGCAGCAGCGGGTCGCCATCGCCCGGTCGCTCGCCATGGAGCCCGACATCATGCTCTTCGACGAGGCCACCTCGGCCCTCGACCCCGAACTGGTCAAGGGCGTGCTCGACGTCATGCGGGACCTCGCCACGAACTCGGGCATGACCATGGTGGTCGTCACCCACGAGATGAACTTCGCCCGCGAAGTGTCCGACCGGGTCCTCTTCATGGACGGCGGTGTCGTCGCCGAGGAGGGCCCGGCACGCCAGCTCCTCTCCGACCCCCGGACCCCCCGGCTGCGGAGCTTCCTCTCCCAGGTGCTGTAACCCCCGTTCCCCGCTGGCAGGTCCCATGATCAGGCGCGCCGCCCCACACACCCGGCGCGCCCGGTCACCCCTGCCACCCGACGATCCATGGTGACCATGACGAACGACGTGCGTGCCCTCGGCATGCGCCCGATCCACACCCTGCTGCGCGACCTGTCGGCCCGGGGCATGCGGCTGCACACGCTGCTCGTGCACTTCCGCGGCCGGGCGGTGCTCGACCTGCGCCAGTGGCCCCACGAAGCCGGCCTCAAGCACAAGACGCACTCGGCGACCAAGAGCTTCACCGGCACGGCCGTCGGCTTCGCCGAAGCCGAGGGGCTGCTGCACCTGGACGACCCGGTCGTCTCCTTCTTCCCCGGACGGCTGCCCGGGCCGCCCGGCGAGCACCTCGGCCGGATGCGGGTGCGCGACCTGCTGACCATGCGGACCGGCCATGCCAGGGGCCTCTCGGGGGCCACGACGCGGCTGCGCGCCACGGGCTGGGTCGGCGAGTTCCTCGACGAGCCGGTCCGCGAGGCCCCGGGCCTCGCCTTCCAGTACAGCAGCACCACCAGTCACGTGCTGTCCGCCATCGTGCAGGAGGTGTCGGGCGTGCCCGTGGACGAGTACCTGCGTCCGCGCCTGTTCGAGCCCCTGGGCATCACCGACGTCGAGTGGGAGCACGACCCGGAGGGGGTCGCGAGCGGCGGCAACGGGCTGTCGATGCGCCCCGACGACCTGCTCTCCTTCGGCGTGCTGTACCTCCAGGACGGGATGTGGCAGGGCCGGCGCGTGCTGCCCGCCGGCTGGCCGCAGAAGGCGTCGGCCCTGCACGTGCTGAGGGCCGTCAGCGGGACGTGGAACGGCTCGGAACTCGTGCCGCCGCCCGCCGACGCCCCGGTGGACTCCGGCTACGGCTACCAGTTCTGGACCACCGAGGACGGCATCTACAACGCCTCGGGGATCTTCGGGCAGGAGTGCATGGTCTTCCCCCGGCACGGCGGTGTCGTCGTCGTCAACGGAGCGATGGGGGACGGCACGTACCACGACCTGCCCGACATGCTCAGGACCACCTTCAGGCAGGCATTCCAGGGCCCGGAGTCCGACCCCGCGGCGGAGGCGGCGCAACGCGAGGAGGTGGAGCAGTGGATACGGCGCGCCCGCGAGCCGGAACGGCTCGACCCCACGGCACGGCGGGTCGGGCGGTTGGAGACCTACGACTTCGAGCCCAACGACCAGGGCCTGCGCTCGCTCTCGATCGAGGCGCGCGCCGGCTCCGTTCTCCTCACCGTCGAGGACGACCGCGGCCGGCACCCCATCGAGCACGGCCTCGGCCACTGGGTCCCCGGGCACACCGGGGTCAGCACCTGGCGGCTGCACCACTCCTACCAGGAGGAGGCCGCCCTCGTGCTGGCGGCGGCGGAGTGGTCCGGCGGTGACGCGGACGTCCTCACGCTGACGTGGCACTTCGCGGAGGGCCCGTTCATCGACCGTCTTGTCCTGCGGTTCTCGGACGGGTCCGTGTCCGTCGACCGGGCGGTCAACGTCAACTCCGGGCCGACCGCGCTTCCCGTTGCCCACGGGGTGGGTCGCGGGTGAGGGCGCGCGCCCGGCAGGACCGGCATCCGGACCCGGGGCGCCGGGTCCGGATGCCCCGGGCACCGTCCGCGCCGGGGCCTACGGCGCCAGCACGATCCGGCCGAAGACCTCACCGGCGTCCATCTTCCGGTGAGCCTCTACCGCCTCTTCCAGCGGCAGTACCTCGTGTACCACCGTGCGCAGGTCACCGCGCTCCGCGGCGGCGAACTGCGCGGTCCGCACGGCACCTCGATCGGATGTGCTCACGGTGTCGGAGCTGAAGGTGGCGAACGACATCGACTTCAGGAACGCCGCCATCATGCTCATCCCGAAGTCCGCGGGCGGCAGTCCCGCGACCATGCCGACGGCCACCATGCGACCGTTCGGCAGGAGCCTGTCGAAGAACGAGGGCATGTCCGCACCGGCGACGATGTCGATGATCACGTCGTAGCCCGCGGGAGCGTCCCCGTCCGACGCACCCGAGCGGTCCAGCACGTGCGTCGCGCCGAGCGCCCGCAGGCGGTCTCCGCGCTCGGCCGACGACGTCGTGACCGCCACCGCGCCGGCGCCACCACGCGCCGCGAGCTGGACCGCCGTGATCCCGATGCTGCCGGCCGCACCGCGCACCAGCACCGACTCGCCGGGGGCGAAGCGGGCATGGGCGAGGCCGAAATGGGCCGCCACGCCGGAGTTGCCGAGCGCCACCGCGTCGGCGGCGGACAGCGCCACGGGCAGCGGGGCGATCTCCCCGACCGGGACGACCGCCTGCTCCACGTAGCCACCGCCACGGCCGGTGAACGCCCACACGCGCCGGCCGATCCACGACGTGTCGACGCCGTCGCCCACCGCCGTCACGGTGCCCGCCACCTCGCTGCCCGGGACATGGCCCGGCGCGATGCCGTAGCCGGACAGGGCACCGCTCCGCATCAGGACGTCCACCCCTCCGACGCCGATCGCCTCGGCGGCGACGAGGACCTGCCCTTCGGCGGGACGCGGGGCCGGGAGCTCGGTGACGGCCATGCCTTCGGGGCCTCCGAACGTCCGGATCGTGACTGCCTTCACTCTGCTCTCCAGGTTCTGGTATCGATCGGAGCTCCGGACGCTAGTGGACGCCCCCGTCCGGTTGGCTAAAGTGAGAGCGATGACCGACCGTTTGCCTCACACCCTGCGCTCCGACGCCCAGGACAACCGTGCACGCATCCTCGACGCGGCCCGCGTGCTGTTCGCCACCGAGGGTCTGAACGTGCCGATGCGCGAGGTGGCCCGGAGCGCCGGGGTGGGCCCCGCCACCCTGTACCGCCGCTTCCCGACCAAGGAGTCGCTGGTCACCGAGGCGTTCGCGGACCAGATGCGGGAGTGCCGCACCATCGTCGACGAGGGACTCGCCGATCAGGATCCGTGGCGCGGGTTCCGCCGCGTGATCGAGAAGGTCTGCGAGCTGCACGCGCACGACCAGGGCTTCGCCGACGCCTTCACGTCGGCCTTCCCCAGGGCACTGGACATCGCCGGGGACCGCGCCCACGCGCTGGCCTCGATCACGAAGCTGGCCCGGCGCGCCCAGGACACCGGGCAATTGCGGCCCGACTTCGTCCTGGACGACCTCATCCTCATGCTCATGGCCCACAGGGGCGTCCACGCCGCGTCTCAGGCCGCCCGGGTCGCGGCGTCCCGGCGCTTCGCCGCGCTGGTGATCCAGGCGTTCCGGGCCTCCCCGACGCACGGGCCGCTGCCGCCGGTGCCTCGGCTGGCCTGAGACCGGCCGGGGCTCACTCGCCCCCCGCGCCCCCGGCCTCCCAGCGCAGCAGGTCGCCCGGCTGGCATTCGAGCACCTCGCAGAGCGCCGCGAGCGTCGCGAAGCGCACCGCCTTGGCGCGGCCGTTCTTGAGTACCGCCAGGTTGGCGGGCGTGATCCCTATGCGGTCCGCCAGCTCGCCCACGGACATCTTCCGCTTGGCCAGCATCACGTCGATGTCGACGGCGATCGGCATCAGATCACCTCGTCCAGCTCGGCCTGCATCCGCGACGCCTGGACGTCGCGCGCGACCGCCTGGGCGAGGAGCATCCGCAGCACGAGCACGATGAGCGCGACTCCCAGGATGGCCACGCCGATCCCGCCCATGATGAGGGTGACGCCAGGGTCGTCCCGCTGGCCGGGGGCATTGATGATCGTGACCGCGAACCACACGAGGGCAGCCGCCACGATCGCTCCGATCACGACGTCCACGTACCGGAATGCGGCGTGGGAGAACACGGTTCCGCGTCGGACCATCGTCACCAGCCGCCATACGCAGACCAGGGCGACCTGGACCGACACCATGCCCAGGATCGTGATCACGCGCAGCGGCGTCAGCGGGAGCGATCCGTCCTCCGGGTCGTTTCCGCTGACCAGCACCCACGCCATCGTTACCTGTACGAACACGGTGCCGGCGAGCACCAGCGCGAGCACGGCGCGCAGCGCACCCACTGTCAGTTTTCCCATGGCCTGCCCTTCCATCGATTCACGATGGGAACCTATCGATTCTCGATAGGTAAAGGCAAGGGGTTGCGAGCAGGAAGGCAGACGACGTCTTCGCGCCCGGCCGTGCGAGGGCGCTACCCGCCCAACCGGCGAAGCGCCCCCGACAGCCCCTCCACGAACACCTCCACATGCCGCGCCTCCCACACCAGCGGCGGGCGCACCTTGAGGACATCGCCTCGCGGGCCGGTCCGGCCCGCGAGGATCCCCTCGGCCACCAGGGCGTCCAGCAGCTCCCCGGCCACGGCGCGGGACGTCCGCGTGCCGTCGGAGAGCACGTCGACGCCGGCGAGCAGTCCGGTGCCGCGGACCTCGCCCAGCAGCGGCTGCGCCGCGGCCACCTCGCGCATCCGCTCCCGCAGCAGCGCCCCCACCTCGACCGCCCGCGCCGGCAGGCCGGTGGCCTCCAGCACGTCGAGGACCGCGTGGCCGGCCGCCGCTGCGACCGGTGTCGCGGCGAACGTCGAGAAGTACTCGTAGTCGCGCGCCAGCGTCCGTGCGATGTCCCGCCGGGTGACCACCGCGCCGATCGGGTATCCGGCGCCCATCGGCTTGCCCAGCGTCACGATGTCGGGGGTGATCCCCGCGAGGGCGAACCGCCACAACCGCGGACCGCTGCGGCCGTACCCGGACTGCACCTCGTCCGCGAGGCTGAGGGCGCCCGCGGTGCGGGCGCCCTCGACGAGGCCGGCGAGGAAGGACGCGGGCGCGTCGAGGATGCCCTCGGACGTGAACTGCGAGTCGGCCGCCACCAGCGCGGCCCTGCCGCCCTCGGCCTCCAGTGCCGCCGCGGCCCCCTCGATCCGCCCGGCCGCCACCTCCGCGGTCAGCCCGGCCGCGGGGCCGTGCGGGGCGCGGTAGGTGGCGACCCGGCGCGGCCGGTATCCCTCGGGCCACTCGTTCGAGCTGAGGTCCGCCATCCACGCCGAGGCACCGTGGTAGGCGTGCTCCGCCACGATCGCCCCGTCACCGCCGGTGGCGGCGACGGCCAGGCGCCAGGCGAGCTCGTTCGCCTCGGTTCCCGAGGTGGTGAACAGGCAGGTGTCGAGCGGGGGCGGCATGGTGGCGAGGATCCGCTCCGCGAGGTCGACGATGCCGGCGTGCAGGTAGCGGGAGTGGGTGTTGAGGGCGGCCAGCTGGGTCCCGACGGCGTTGGTGACCGTGGGGTGCGCGTGTCCGACCACGGCGACGTTGTTGTAGGCGTCCAGGTACCGGCTGCCGTCGGCGGAGAGGAGCCAGGGCCCCTCTCCGCGGACCAGTTCCAGCGGCCGCCGGTAGAACAGCGGGGAGAGCGGGCCGCCCATCGCCGCCGCGCGCCGCTCCGGCAGGGCCTGAGGGGCGATGGCGCCGGCCAGGTCGCGGGCTCCGGCGAGCCGCACCATCCGGTCGGCGAGATCGGCCGGTTCCAGGGCCGACAGGGCGGTCAGGAGCTGCTCGCTGCCCGTGTCGTACTGGGTGATGTAACGGTGGTTCGTGCGGTGCCGCTCGCGCCGGGTGGCGGACACCGCCAGGGTCGACAGCAGCCGGGCGATGACCAGTTCACCGAGGATCTCCGCCTCGGCGGTGGAGAGCACGCGTCGCCGCTGGTAGCCGCGGAGCACGGCCTCCGTCAGGGGCCACAGCCGCTCGGGCGACCCGCCGGTGCCGCGCAGGACGGAGGTGAGGGTGGCGGCGAGTTCGCAGACGGCCGCCGTGTGGTGCATGTCGCCGAAGTCGATCAGCCCCATGCGCCCGTCGTCCCCGGCCAGCACGTTGGTGAGCGTGACGTCGCCGTGCTGCACCCAGGACGGCAGGGCGCGCGTCGCCTCCAGCGCGGGACGCACCCGGTCGGCAAGGCCGCCCAGCCGGACGGCGACATCCCCCTCGGCGGCCCGCACCGCCTCGGGCGCCCGCCGGATGTCCCACATCAGGGTGCGCCCCGCGACCGGGTGGAAGAAGCCTTGCAGGGCGGCCGACACCCGGCCGGAGACCTCGCCGACCCGCGCGGCGAGGTCCGGATCGAGCCGCGTGCCCTCCAGCGGCGCCCCGGGGACGACGGTGATCAGCCGTGCCAGGCACTCGCGGCCCGAGTCGTCGCGCAGGTGCGCGACCGGCTTCCCCGCCTGCGTGGGGACCAGGGCGGGCACGGCGAGCGACGGGTCGCACGCGCGGACGTGCTCCAGCGCCCGCACCTCCATGTCGACGACGCCGGGGTCCTCGGCCGGGTTGGTGATCTTCAGGACGAACTCGCGGTCGACGAGGACGTTGAGGTCGCGCTCGCTGTCGAGCGGGCGCAGCCGGGGGCCGGCGAGCGCCCAGTGCCTGAGCAGCGCCTGCTGGAGCCGCTCCGACGACACCGTGGGCGCGGGCTCGGTGAAGACACCGGTCGCCGCGCCGTCGAGGCCGGCCGTTTCCGTGGTCATGATGACGACTCTCCTCTCGTGGGCGGTCCCGGCGGTCCCGGGTCCTCCTCGTGGCGGGCCGCCCGGTGGTCATGGCCCCGGGACGGCGGAACCGGCCTGGCCCGGCGCGAGTCCACCGGGCCAGGCGGGCGGGAGCAGGTAGCGTCCGGGCGCCCCGGCCACCACCGCGAACGGCCTGTCGTGGCCGGGGTAGACCAGGTCGGCCCGGGAGCGCACGAGGTCCAGCGACCGCGCCGCGTCCGCCTCACCCGCGAGCACGGTGGTGCACCGGCCCTCGCGCAGCGCCCGCGCCGACGACACGGCGTCGCCGGTGAGCAGCGCGGTGCCACGGGCGGTGCGTACGGTCAGGCCGATCGAGCCCGCGGTGTGTCCCGGCAGGCCGGTGACGGTGACGCCGGGGGCCAGGGTCAGGCCGTCCTGGGCGCCGCGCACCGACGACGACCGCAGGACGGCCGCCGACCACGGGGGAGTGAACGGATCACCGGTGGGCGCCGCGGCCAGGTGCTCGGACTCGGCCGGGTGCAGCAGGACGTCGGCGCCCGCGAACAGGTCGGCGTTCTGGACGTGGTCCCAGTGGCCGTGGGACAGCACCAGCACATGGATGTCGCCGGGGCCGAGCCCGCGCGCGGCCAGCGCCCCCAGCAGGGCCCTCCTGCGTCCCGTGTGCCCGCAGTCGAACAGGATCCGGCGCGATCCGGCGGTGACGAGGTAGACCGCGCCGAAGCCGATGCTTCCCTGCTCCCAGGAGAGCCCGAGGCCGGTCAGCAGCGTGTCCACCTCGGGCGCGGCCGGCCGGTCCCGGCCCTCGTCGCCTTCGCTCGCGCGCCCCTCAGTCAAGGTCGCCCCTCAGGAACTGCCGGTAGACGAACGGCAGGACGCCGCCATGGGCGTAGTACCCGGCCTCCTGCGGAGTGTCCAGACGCGCCGTCACCGTGAACTCGAAGGGGGCGCGGGTGCTTTCCCCCGGACTGACCCGGACCGTCACCGGTGAGCGCACACCCCGCACCGCCTCCTCGATCCCGAGAATGTCGAAGGTCTCGGTGCCCTCCAGGCCCAGGGACTCGGCGCTCTGGCCGTCGGCGAACTGCAACGGCAGGACGCCGAGCTGGACGAGGTTGGCCCGGTGGATCCGTTCGAAGGACCGCGCGACGACGGCCCTCACCCCGAGCAGCGCCGTCGCCTTGGCCGCCCAGTCCCGGGACGACCCCGTTCCGTACTCCTGGCCGGCGACGACGATCAGGGGGACGCCCGCGGCGGCGTAGGAGCGGGCCGCCTCGTGGACCGGCACGAGAGTGCCGCCGCGGGTGAAGTCGGGCGTCACCGCGCCGGTCGCCTCCGGGGCGAGCAGGTTCCGCAGCCGGGGGTTGGCGAACCCGCCGCGCACCATGACGTCGTGGTTGCCGCGCCGCGAGGCGTAGGTGTTGAGCTCCGTGACGCCCAGGGAGACGAGGTGGCGTCCGGCCGGGCTGGTGGCGGGGATGCGCCCGGCCGGGCTGATGTGGTCGGTGGTCACGGAGTCGCCGAGCAGCAGGAGCGGGCGGGCGCCCAGGACGTCCCGCGGCGGTTGCGCCTCCTCGGCGATCCCGTCCAGGAACGGGGGCCGGCGCAGGTAGGTGGAGTCCTCGGGCCAGTCGAACAGCTCACCCGTCGCCGCGGGCACGGCGGCCCAGCGCTCGTCGCCCTCGAACACCCTTGAGCGGGCGTCGGTGAACAGCTCCGCGGCGAGGTGGGTGGCGACCTCCCTGTCTATCTCGGCGTCGGTCGGCCACAGGTCGGCCAGATAGACGGGATGCGCGTCGGCGTCGTGCCCGAGGGGCTCGGTCAGCAGGTCGTGGGTGATCGAGCCGGCCAGCGCGTAGGCCACCACCAGGGGCGGCGAGGCCAGGTAGTTCATCGACACGTCGTTGTTGATCCGGCCGTCGAAGTTGCGGTTGCCCGACAGCACGGAGGCGACCACCACATCGCGTTCCGCGACGGCGTTCGCGACCTCCGGCAGGAGCGGCCCGGAGTTGCCGATGCAGGTCATACAGCCGTAGCCGGCGAGCTGGAAGCCGAGTTCGTCCAGCGGCTCGGACAGGCCGGCCCTGCCGAGGTACTCCGTGACGGCCCTGGAACCGGGTGCGAGGCTCGTCTTCACCCACGGCTTCGAGGTGAGTCCCCGCGCCCGTGCGTTCCTGGCCAGCAGCCCCGCGGCGATCATGACGTGAGGGTTGGACGTGTTGGTGCAGGACGTGATCGCGGCGATGGCCACGGCGCCGTCGCGGATCGTGCTCTCGTGGATGGAGGTGTCGCCGACCGCGGCGTCGCGGACCCTGCTGTCGCGGATCGCGCCGGAGGCGCCGGCCGGACCGCGCTCGCCGCCCGGCTCCTCGGCGCGTGCGGCGCCCGGTTCGGTCCGTCCCCGGCGGCGGGCGGTCAGGTCCGCGATGGCCGCGGCGGCACCGGCCGGAACGGCGGCCAGCGGCAGCCGGTCGTGGGGTCTGCTCGGGCCGGCCAGCGAGGCCGTCACCGCCGACAGGTCGATGCGCAGGTGCTCGTCGTAGCGCGGGCGATGGGCCGGGTCGTGCCACAGGCCCTGTTCCTTCGCGTACGCCTCGACGGTGGCCACGTGGTCGGGGGTGCGGCCGGTCAGCCGCAGGTAGTCCAGCGTGGCGCGGTCGATCGGGAAGAGCGCGGTCGTCGCACCGAACTCCGGGCACATGTTGGAGATCGTCGCCCGGTGCGCCAGCGGGAGCCGGGCGATCGCCTCGCCGGTGAACTCGACGAACTTGCCCACCACCCCGTGCGCCCGCAGCGTCTGGGCGACGGTGAGCACCAGGTCGGTCGCGGTGACCCCGGGGGAGAGGTCGCCCACCAGTTCGACACCGACGACGGGCGGCACCGCCATGCTCAGCGGCTGGCCGAGCAGGGCCACCTCCGCCTCGACACCGCCCACGCCCCACGCCAGCGTGCCCAGCGCACTCACCATCGTGGTGTGCGAGTCGGTGCCGGCGCAGGTGTCGGGGAAGGCCCAGCCGTCGCGCCGCTCCACCACCGGGGCGAGGAACTCCAGGTTGATCTGGTGCATGATCCCGGCGCCCGGCGGGACGATGTGGACGCCGTCCAGCCGCTCGCCCCACTTCAGGAAGCGGTACCGCTCCGCGTTGCGCGCGTACTCCGCCTCGACGTTGATGCGCAGGGCGTCCGGGCGGCCCGAGACCTCCGTGGCGATCGAGTGGTCGACGGTCAGATGGCTGGGGATGCGCGGGCTGACGCGGCGCGGGTCGCCGCCCGCCGCCGCGACCGCGTCGCGCAGTGCGGCGAGGTCGGTGAGCACCGGCACGCCGTTGGTGTCGTGCAGGAGGATCCGCGCCGGCGAGAAGGAGACCGCTTCCCGGGTGTCGCCGGTCCCGTCGCCCGAGCCGCCTACCAGGGCGGCGATCTGGTCGGCCGTCACCGCACTGCCGTCCTCGTGGCGGAGCAGGTTCTCCAGGAGGATCTTGAGGCTCATCGGCAGGAGCCCGGCGCCGGGGATGGCATCGAGCCGGTGCACTCGAAAGCTCTGACCTGCCAGGTCGAGACGCGCCAGGCTCTGGTAGCTGTTCAACGGCCCTGCTGTCTGCATCGTGCTCCTTCCGCAATAGCTTATAGGCTATAGCAGTCCGGAGGGTGAAAACCAGTAGGCCCTGGTCCGCGGTGCGGTCCAGGGCCTGAGGGAGGTGCGGGGCTGCGCCGGCGCGACTGCCGTGTGGCAGCAGCGGATGGGGCGGCGGGTTTCGCGTGCCCTACCGGACGGCCGGCGGCTCTGAGCCGTCCGGTGCCGTGTCCGGGAGGGCGTCCGGTGCCGTGCCCGGAAGGGGGGTCGCCGGCCCGCCGGGCAGGGCGACCACGGCGGCCCGGCCGTCGGAGCGCGGGTCGCTGCCGGCGGTCAGCGTGCCGTCCGCGCCGACGCAGACGACGTTGGTGTGCCCGAGGAACTCGGTGTGGACGGGGACCTCGCGCACCGGGAAGCCGTCGGCGGCCAGCTCGGCCACCGCGGCGGGGGACAGGTCGGCCTCGTGGTGGACGGTGTCGGCGGTGTCACCCGGCTGCCTGGCGCCCACCACGAATCGCGGTGCGCTCACCGCCTCCGCGGGTGAGCGGCCGTCCAGGAGCTGCGCGAGCACCTGGGCATGGATCTGCGGCTGGCCGTGCCCGCCCATCGTGGCGTTGATCCAGCGGACGCGCTCGCCCTCCGTCACCAGCACGGGCATCAGCGTGTGCTTGGGCCGCTTGCCGGGCCGGATCACGTTGGGCGAGGCCGGATCGAGGGAGAATCCTGTGCCGCGGTTCTGCATGAGGATTCCGGTGGCGGGCTCCAGTACCGCGGATCCGAAACTGCCGTAGACGCTCTGGATGAGGGAGACGGCGTATCCCGAGGAGTCCGCGGCGGCCACGCCCACGGTGTCACCGCTGGGGGCCGGTGGGGGCACCACCGCCGCGGCCGGGCGCGGCGCACGGGAGCGCAGGTCGCGGACCAGGTCGTCGAAGCCGTGCTCCAGGACGTCGGCCGTGGCGGAGTCGGGATCGGCCAGCAGCGTGTCCCGCACGTGGGTGCCGTCGAGGAACAGCCGGGCCAGCACGCCGGCGGGAAGGTCCGACACGGAGGCGTCCAGGCCCAGTTCGGCCAGTGCCCGCAGCGTGCGCAGCAGCGCGAAGCCCTGGGTGTTGGGCGGGCTCGTGTGGACCCGGAGGCCCGCGAACGGCGCAGAGATCGCGGACGTGGTGCGCGCGGCGTACGCCGTGAGGTCGTCGACCGTCAGCGGGCATCCGGCCGCCTGAAGGCCCGCCGCCAGTGCCGCGCCGACCGCTCCCGCGTACAGCTCGTCGGGACCGTTCGACGCGATCTCCCGGAGTGTCTGGGCGAGTCGAGGCTGGACCAGGGGCCGGCCCTCGGCGAGGACATCGCCCCGGGGCGCGAACACCTGCCGGGCGCCCGGGTCCTTGACCAGCATGTCGCGGCCGGCGGTGAGCGCCGCGGCGAGGGAAGGGGCCACCGGGACGCCGTCGGCGGCGTGGGCGACGGCTGCCTGGAACTGGTCGGCCCACTCCAGGGCGGCGCCGAGCCGCCGGATCTCCTGCCAGCCGCGCACCGCGCCGGGCACGGTGATCGTGTCGGGCCCCTTGGCCGGCAGGCGGTCGCCGTGCTTCCCGCGCAGTTTCGCGGCGTCGCGGGCGGCGGGGGCCGTGCCGGTCGCGTTGACGCAGACGATCGTGCCCCGCGGATCGCGGACGAGCGCCACGAGGTCGCCGCCGAGTGCCGTGTTGTGCGGGTAGACGACCGTGAGCACGGTGGCCGCCGCCAGCGCGGCGTCGAGGGCGTTGCCCCCGGCCCGGAAGGCCTGCTCGCCGGCGTCGCTGGCCAAGTGGTGGGGCGTCGCGATCGCGCCGAATGTCCGTGCCAACGGGGGCTCCTCAACCAAGCGTGTCGGCGGCCTGGCGACCGGAGTGTCGGCGGCGGGGCCGTGATGGGGCAGAGTCGAACAAGTCCGGTACTGTAGCAGCCTCGACAGAAATGGCAACGGTTGATATGAATGCTTCAGAAGAGGGCGGTCACTCGCTGGCGAGCCGCGTCAACCACGAGTGGAGCCGCCTCACCAGGACCGAGCGCAAGGTGGCTCGTTACCTGGTGGCCGCCGCCCCTCAGGACGTGATGCTGGCGGCCGCCGGTGACATCGCCCAGCGGACCGGCACGAGCGACGCCACGGTGGTGCGCACCGCCAGGCGGCTCGGCTACGCGGGCCTGCCGGACCTCAAGAGCTCCCTCGGAGCGCACTTCGGGGCCGGTGGCGCACCGCAGATCAGCATCCGTCTGGAGGTGTCCGAGGCCTCCGAGGACCTGGCGGCCACCTCATCGGCCGTGGTGGACGACGCGGTGGAGCGCATCCGGCAGTTCGGGCGCACCCTCGACGTCGCCCGGCTCACCGAGGCGCTGCAACTCATCGTCTCGGCGGAGGAGGTGTTCTGCTACGGCTGGGGCTCCAACGAGCTGAGCGCCCGGTACCTCGCGCTCAAGCTCAACCGCGCGGGCAAGCGTTCCCGCCACTGCGGCACCACGGGCTTCACGCTGGCCGACGACCTGCTGACCCTCACCTCCCGGCACGCCGCCGTGCTGTTCGCGCCCGGCCGGGCCCTTCCGGACCTGCGCCTGCTCGTCGACCACGCGAAGGCGACGGGCGTCGGCACGATCCTCGTCACGGAGCGGCTCGATCAGGAGATCGCCGCGGACGTGGACGTCGTCCTGGGGGACGGAGGCTCCCCGGGCGGGCTGACCGCGGAGCCGCTGTGCGCGATGCTCCTCGCCGACATGCTCGTCCTCGCCATGATGTCGGTCGGCAAGGACCGTGCCGTCGACACGTACGCCCTGCTGACGAGGCTCAGGAAAGAGATCGTCCCGGACGTCTGAGCGCGCCGCCCCGAAGCCGTGGGCCGCGCCGAAGTCCGGCGCCGGCCCGAAGCCCATGCCCTGCCGAAGTCCTGTCGAAGCCCTGGGGAAGGCCCGAATCCGGGGCCGGCCCGCACTCCACCGAGGAGTGCGCCATTGAGGAGGGCCCCATTGAGGAGTGCCCCGTCGAGGAGTGAGATGAAGCCATCCGGCACACCGCCGCGTTCAGAACTCATCGCTGAGGACGTCCTGGACCGCGCCCGGGAGGCGGTGGGGCGCCACCTTGCACCCACCCCGCTCGTCCCGTTCCACGCGGCCGGCCTGCCCGTGCCCGTGCACCTCAAGTACGAAGGGGCCCAGCCCACCGGCTCCTTCAAGGTCCGCGGCGCCGTCACGGCGCTGGAGGCGTACGCGGCCGACGGCGCCCGGGTGGTGACCGCGTCCGCGGGCAACCACGCCCTGGGCATCGCGCACGCGGCGCAGCTGCTCGGCGTCGACGCCACGGTGGTGGTCCCGCGGAACGCCTCCGCGGCCAAGCTCCGCGCCCTCGCCGGGTATCCGGTCGAGCTCGTCCAGGAGGGCGACGACTACGACGGGGCGGAGCGGCATGCGCTCGCCCTGGCCGCGCGGGGCATGACCTACGTCTCCGCGTACAACAACGCGTACGTCGTCGCCGGGCAGAGCACCCTCGTGCGGGAGGTGGCGGCGGAGCTGGGGGAGGACTTCACCGTCGTCGTCCCGGCGGGAGCGGGCGGGCTGGTGGCCGGCACAGCGCTCGGCGCGCGCCGGACACCGCGGGACATCCGGGTGGTGGGGGTGGAGTCGGACGCCTGCCACGCACTCTCCGCGGCGGTCGCGGCCGGGCACGTGGTGCGCGTGCCGATCGGGGACACCATCGCCGACGGCCTGGTGGGCAACATCGAGCCGGACTCGCTCACCCCGCTCGTCATCCGGGAGTGCGGCACCCGCCTCGTGAGCGTGGACGAGGCGGCCATCCGGCGCTCGGTCCGCGAACTCGCCCTGGCCGCGGGCCTGGTGGCGGAGGGCTCGTCCGCCGCGGCGCTGGCCGCCCTGCGTGCCGGGCTCGTACCCGCCGACCGCCCGGTCGTCCTGACCATCTCGGGTCGCAACATAGCCCCCGGCCTGCTGGCGACCCTCCTGGCCGACGCCACATGACGCCGAGACCCGGATCCGGGCCCGGGGGACGCCTCCCCTACTAACTTATTGATGTTCAATTATTGATGTAGCAACTATTTCGTCTTCCTGAGAAACGGTTGTGTCCGCTACTGTCGAGCCGCCCCACCCTGTCGATGCCCCACGCGAGGAGGTACGGCCGACGTGTCCCCGTTGTTCACCGATGTGCTCGCCAATGCCTACAACCCCACACCCGCCCCCTGGCGGATCATCACCAAGATGGCGTACTTCGCCGGTCTCATCGCGGTGATCGGCGGCTGCATGGCCCACCTGATCGTGCTGAGGCCCGTCCTGCGCAGGAGCTCGGTCGACCCGCGGGACACCGCCGCGCTGCACCGGCGGACGAGCCTCTACCTGGCCATGGTCGGCACCTGGTTCCTGGTCGCGCTGTACTTCCAGCTCGCCGGCAAGGCGGCCCGGGTCAAGGGCGGGGAGATACCTTACGGACGGGCCCTGGAGCCCGGCAGCGTCTGGCACTTCGTCCGCGTGCCGGCCGAAGCGGGCGAATGGGTCTCCAGCGGCACCCTCGCGCTGGTCCAGTACCTCATGTGGGGCCTGTCGGCCGTGCTGCTGATGCTGCTGTGGGCGCCCAGGGTCCGGGCCCGGCTCACGACGGTGGTCTGGGCCGGCCTGGTGACGGCGTTCCTGGCCTACCAGGTCACGCTGCTGCCCACCGACCCCGCCGGGCAGACCGCCTACGACGTCGTCGACTCCCTCCTCGACCACCTGCACGTCTTCGCCATCTCCACCTGGGTGGGCGGCATCACCGTGCTGGTGGTCCTCGCCGCCGGCCGGCGCCGGCTCACTCCGGCCGCGGGCGGCACCTGGGCGCAGTTGTGGACCCGGTTCAGCACGCTGGCGCTCACCGCCGTGGGCTGCGTCCTCGTCAGCGGCCTCTTCCTCGCCTGGACGTTCGTCGGCAGCCCCGGCGAGCTGCTCAGCACCAGCTTCGGCCGCTTCCTGCTGATCAAGGTCTCCCTGGTGGCGGCGATGATCGCGGTCGGCGCGGTCAACGAGTTCGTGCTGATGCCCCGGATCGCCAGAGCGCGCGGCGCGGGCGAGGAAGGATCGGTGTTCCGGCTGGCGTTGAAGGTCTTCCCCTCGCTGGTCGCCGTGGAGGTGGCGCTCGCGGTGGGCGTCCTCTTCGTCCTCTCCTTCCTCTCGGGCTCCGCCCGCGACGAGGCACACGACCCCGATCCGGCCCTCAGCGGCGGGATCTTCGCCATCGGCGCCGTGCTCGTGGTGCTGCTGGCGGTCTCGTTCGTGGCCACGTCCAAGGTGTCGGACCGGCTCTCCCGCACCCCGCACGCGCCGCAGCAGGAGTCGGCCCGGAGCACGGTGGGGGCGGACTCCTGAAGCGGTGAGCGGGCGGCGCTTCCGTCGACGCCGTCGTCCGGGAGGGTGCCGAGGGGACGAGGTGGTCCGGCCGCCGTTCGGGCGGCGTCCGGTGCACCGCGGCGAGCGGCCCGGGGCGCCGCTCGCCAGGCCCGGCATCCGCTCGGGATGCAGCCGGGTACGGCACGTCCGATGGTGGTGTCGCACGCGGTGGCCGCTGTCGCCGGCAACGGACGGGAGCCCGGCGGCGGCCGGCTGGAGACGCGGGCGGGCATCGGGAGGCGGACGGTCATGCCGGTGAAGGGCACCGACGGAGAGCGGACGAGGCGGCGGCTGCGCCGCGCCGACTACGAGGCGGAGCTGCGCCGGCTCCAGGTGGAGCTGGTGCGGATGCAGGAGTGGGTGCGGGCCGAAGGGGCACGGCTCGTGGTCGTCTTCGAGGGGCGGGACGCGGCCGGGAAGGGCGGTGTGATCAAGCGGGTCACCGAGCACCTGAACCCGCGCCTCGCCCGGATCGTCGCCCTGCCCAAGCCCACCGACCGGGAGCGCGGGCAGTGGTACTTCCAGCGGTACGCGGAGCAGCTGCCCACCGCGGGCGAGATCGTGCTGTTCGACCGGAGCTGGTACAACCGCGCCGGAGTGGAGCACGTCATGGGCTTCTGCAGCCAGGAGGAGTACGAACGGTTCCTGCGGCAGTGCCCCGTGTTCGAGCGGCTGCTCGTCGAGGACGGCATCCTGCTGCGCAAGTACTGGTTCTCGGTCAGCGACGCCGTGCAGGAGCAGCGGCTGCGCAGCCGCCTGGAGGACCCGGTGCGGCGCTGGAAGCTCTCACCGATGGACCTGGAGTCCATCACGCGCTGGGAGGCGTACTCCCGTGCCAAGGACGTGATGTTCGCGCACACCGACATCCCCGAGGCGCCGTGGTACGTGGTGGAGAGCGACGACAAGCGCGCCGCCCGCCTCAACATGATCGCGCACCTGCTCTCCACCGTGCCGTACCACGAGGTCGCGCCGCCGGACCTCGCGGTACCGTCGCGGCCGCCGTCCACCGGGTACCGGCGCCCCCCGCGCGACACCCAGACGTACGTGCCCGACCACGCCGCCAGGCTGGGGCGCACCCCCGGATAGGCCGCCGCTCACACCTCGGTCGTGCCGGCCCCCTCGGATCCCTGTCCGCCGGTGTCGTCGATGTCGGCGGTCCTGATCCCCGGACCTCTGAGCCCTTTCCCGCGGCGGCGATGTCAGTGGCCGGACCTAGGGTCAGGACATGGCACTTCTACGTGAAGAACGCGAGAGCTTTCTTGCCGAGCCGCACGTGGCCGCGCTGGGCGTCGCGGCCGGTGACGACCGCGGGCCGTTGGTGGTTCCCATCTGGTATGCCTACGAGCCCGGCGGTCTGCCGTGGATCCTCACCGGCGCGGACTCCCGGAAGATGGCGCTGATAAGGGCGGCGGGGCGCTTCAGCCTGCTCGTCCAGCGCACGGAGCCGACGCCCCGGTACGTTTCGGTCGAAGGGCCGGTGGCCGGCATGACCGAGGGCACCGGCGCGCTCCACCGTGAGATGGCCGCCCGCTACCTCTCGGGTGAGGCACTCGACAGATTTGCGGCAATGGCGGAGGCGGAACTCGCCGATCACGTCGTCGTCCGCATGCGGCCGGAACGCTGGTTCAGCGCCGATCTGGGCCCAGACGCATGACCTGAGGTGACGTGCGGCCGAGCCGTACCGGGCAGGGGTCACGTACCCACGGGTGCGGCTGGGGCCGACGGCGTTTCCGGTTCGCGCGGGGCGTGACGATGGCCGGGGCCGCTCCGCCCTGGTCGCGCGGAGTCAGTGGTCACGGCGCCGCGATCCTGACTCCGGCGTAGGCGACCGAGGCCACCAGGATCCAGGAGGCGAGCCCGAGGACGAGCGAGCGGCGTCCCGTGCGCACCAGGTCCGGGACCCGGATCCCGGTGCCGAGCCCGAACAGCGCCGCCACCAGCAGAGCCGACTGCACCGTCTTCGCGTACGAGACGAGCTCCGGAGGGAGCAGGCCGCTGCTCCTGAGCGCGATCGCGGCAAGGAAGCCCACCACGAACAGCGGGACGGGCGGCGGCGTGCGCATCTCGGTGGCGGCGCCGTCGACCCGGGCGCCGTCAGTCGGGGACCCGCCCGCTTCCGGGCCGGCGGCGGTGCGGCGTCGTCGGCGGCGCCCGGTGAGGGTCACCCCTGCCACCAGCGGCGCGAGCAGCACGACCCGGGTGAGTTTCACGATGACCGCGGTGGTGAGGGCCCCCGGAACCCGCTGTGCCGTCGCCACGGTCTGGCCCACGTCGTGCACGCTCGCCCCCACCCACGCGCCGAACGCGTCCACGTCCAGTCCGAGCGGCCCGCGCAGCAGCGGCAGCACGATGATCGCGAGCGTCCCGCACAAGGTGACCAGGGCGACCGCCACACCGGTGTCCTCCGCGTCCCCCTCGGCTGCCGGCTCCATAGCTGCCACGGCCGAGGCGCCGCAGATCGAGAAGCCGGTGGCGACGAGCAGCCCCCGGGCCCGCGGCACGCCGAGCCACCGCGCCAGCACCTGCGTGCCGGCGAAGGTGATCGCCACCGTCACGATCACGACGGCGAGGCCGCGCCCGCCGAGGCTCGCGAGCTCGGGCAGCGACAGCTGGAGGCCGAGCAGGACCACGGCACCGCGCAGCAGGCGCTTGCCGGCCAACCCGGTCCCGGCGTGCAGCACGGGGTGGTGCAGCCGCAGGTTGGCGACGAGCGCGCCGAGGAACACGGCGACGATCGACGGGTTGAGCCCCCCACTCCAGTGCGCCACCGCGTAGGCGGCGGCGACCGCGGCGGCCGTCACCGCGATCCCCGGGCCCCACGCCGGCCGGGAGCGTGCCGCCTCGGTGAGCAGCACACGGGTGCGAGCGCGGGTGCGCGTACGCGGACGGGTGCCTGTGCGGGGATGCGAGGTGGTCACCACTCCACACTGCGCACCGCACGAGGCCCGGGGGTAACCTGCAATTACTTGTCGAGTGACAAGAGAAGCTTGTCACAGGAGGGAGGCGGGCGCCGTGCTCGGCCCCCACGTTCCCGACCTCGCCGGCCTCCAGATGCTGGCCACCGTCGCCCGCACCGGCAGCCTCCGGATGGCCGCCCTGGAACTGCAGGTGACCCAGCAGGCGCTGTCGCAGCGGGTGGGCGCCCTCGAGGCACGCGTCGGCATCCCGCTGCTTGCACGCGGGCCGCGCGGATCCGTGCTCACCGCGGAGGGGCGGCTCGTCGAGCAGTGGGCGTCGAAGGTGCTGGACGCTGCGGCCGAGCTGGACGCGGGAATCGCCGCGCTGCGCCTGGACCGGGCCGGGCACATCACCGTGGCCGCGAGCCTGACCATCGCCGGGCACCTGATGCCGCGCTGGATGGTCGCCCTGCGCGACCAGCAGGTGCTGATGGGAAGTCCGGTGACGAGCGTGGAACTGGAGGCGACGAACAGCGTCGCCGTCACCGAGGCGGTCGCGCGCGGCGACGCCGACCTCGGCTTCGTCGAGGGGCCGCGCGTACCGCGCGGGCTGCGCTCCCGCACCGTCGCCCGGGACGAGCTGCTGGTCGTGGTCGCCCTGACGCACCCCTGGGCGCGCCGGCGTGCCCCGATCACCGCAGCGGAGCTGGCGGCGACACCGCTGGTGATGCGCGAGGCGGGCTCCGGCACGCGCGAGGCCCTGACCGCGGCGCTCGCCGAGGCGCTGCCCGGCACGCACCAGGCGGATCCGGTGCTCGAACTGACGGGCACGGCATCGGTGAAGTCGGCGATCACGGCGGGCGCGGGGCCCGGAGCGCTGTCCTCGCTCGCCGTGGCCGACGACATCACGCTGGGCCGGCTGCGCGCAGTCCGCGTCGCCGGGCTGAACCTGGTCCGCGACCTGCGGGCGGTCTGGATCGGCGGCTCCCAGCCGCCGCAGGGACCCCTGCGTGACCTGGTCGCGGTGGCCGCCCGTATGCGGTAGGCCGCAGGACCGTTCGCCGCGGGCGACACCGATGGGGCCGTCCGGTCCTCAGTGCCCGGAGGTCCGGTCGTCAGTCCCCGAAGGTAAGGACGAGCCGGCCGCGGGTGCCCCCGGCCGCGAGCCGCCGGTGGGCCTCGGCGGCCTGCGCTGCCGGGTAGGTTCCGGCGACCCGCATGGTCAGCCCGCCCCTCTCGGCCAGATCCCTCAGCCCGTCGAGCTTGGCCCGCTCGGTGGCGTAGTCGCGGACCCGTACGGGGTGGTAGGTGATGCCGCGCTCGGAGGTGCCCGTGTAGAACCGGACGGTCGCGATGCCTCCGCCGTCGCGCACCGCGCCGATGACCTTGTCGTCCAGGACGGCCCCGTCGGCGAGTCCGTCCACCCCCTCGGGCACGGCCCGGCGGATGCGCTCGGCGACGTCGTCACCCCGGTCGACGACGATGTCGGCCCCCAACTCCCGCACCAGGTCACGGTCGTGCGGAGCGGCGTCGGCCATCACGCGCAACCCCTCGGCCCCGGCCATCTGGACCACGTAGCCGCCGTACACACCGGCGGCCCCGGTGACCGCGATCGTCTGCCCTTCCCGCAGGCCGAGCAGGTCGAGGGTCAGCCGCGCGGTGAGCCCGTTCATGGGCAGCGTCGACGCAGAGACGTCGTCGGCACCGGACGGGACCCGTACCACCGAGTCGACGGGCAGCACCACCTGCTCCGCGTAGCCGCCGTGCGTGCCCCGCGGCACGACGACGCCCATGACGTGCTCTCCGACGGCCAGGTCCGTGGCGGTGCCCGTGCCGATCCTCTCGACCACTCCCGCCACGTCCATCCCGACCACGTACGGCCCCGGGACCTCCCGGACCTCCTGTGCGCGTGCGCCGCTGCGCCGCACGGTGTCCGTCGGGCTCACCGCCGCCGCCCGCACCCGTATCCGCACCTCACCGGCGCCGGGTTCGGGAGTGGGCAGCTCCACCTCGTGGAGTACCTCGGGACCACCGAACTCCGTGAAACCAATAGCCCTCATGACCCCAGCCAATCACGCCGGGCGGCGCGGGCGGCGGGCGCGTGCCGGGTTCCGGCGCCCCCGGGCCGGGGTGCCGCCGTGTGTCCCGCGGCCGGCGAAGGCCCGTGCCCCGCACGTGACCTGCCGGCCTCGGCCGCGAGAGACACAGCGGGATGTCACACCTCCGCGAAGTAGGCCTCGATCGCCTCGACGTCGACCGTGCGGTCCGCCGGCAGGCCGAGGCGTTCGTATGTGGAGCGGCGGGACCGCATGTCGGCGAGCAGGATCGCGCGCGCGTGCCCGGCCACCTCGACCGCGACCTCGTTCGGTACGACGACCACCCCGTCGTCGTCGGCACCGACGATGTCGCCCGGGTTGACCTGCACGCCGCCGCACGCGATCGTCACCTGCGTCTCGATCGCCATGATGCGGCCCGGGATGATCGTGCGCCCGCGGTACCGTGCGACGACCGGGGTGCGCTGGGCCACCACCTCCGCGGTGTCACGGCAGTAGCCGTCGGTGACGATCCCCACGGCGCCGCCGAGCACGGCGCCCATGGAGTTCTCGCTGCCCCAGAAGCCCACTTCCGGGCCGCCGCCGGCGTCCATGACGACGACGTGGCCCGGCTCCAGGTCGTCCGGCAGGCGCGCGGGGCTGTTCTGCTCGAACCAGATCCGGTGCGCCTCGACGATGTCCTGCGTGGAATCGAGCTTCCACATCGGCTTGTTCGAGGGAACGGCACGGATCGTGGCGGCTTCGCCCCAGAACCGCATGCCCTGCCAGAGCGGCCGGACCTCGCGGTCCATGAGGCCGATGTTGAAATAGCCGATGCCGTCGAGCGCGTCGACGACGTCGCACACACGGAGCGGCTGGTAGAGACTGCTGAGCTTGTCGGCCGACGCCTTCTCGAACTGGTGCGGAGGTTCGCCTGCGGTCGTCACGATCTTCCCATCCTGGTCGGTGCGGTCGGTGCGGTCGGTGCGGTCGGTGCGGTCGGTGCGGTCGGTGTCGTCGGTGCCTCGTGGTCCGGTCAGGCGGGGTGTTGCGCGACCACCCCCTCGGCCGTCCCGTCCGGCATGAACCGGTGGAGTCCGTACCACCGGCAGGCCGTTCCGCCGAAGACGGCTTCACGGTCGTCTCCGTCCGGGCACGCCGCCGCGACGAGATCGGCGAGATCGGCCCAGGCCCGGCCGTACTCGGCGCGTAGCAGCACGACCGGCCAGTTGCTGGCGAGCATCAGCCTCTCGGCGCCGAAGAGCTCGGCGGCGAAGCGGACGTAGCGTTCCAGGGCACCCGCCTCCCAGCCGTCCCACGCCGTCAGCGCGTTGATGCCGACCGAGACCTTCATGGCCACGTTCGGGCAGCCGGCGAGTTGCCGTATGTGGGACGCCCACGGCTCCCAGCCGAGCGACTCGACCGGCGGGCGGCCGAGGTGGTCGACGACGATGCGCAGTTCCGGGACCGTCTCGGCCAGCCGGATCACCTGCCGGGTCTGGTCGAGCGTGATCGGAACGACGTCCCAGGCCAGTCCGCGCCGGGCGATCTCGGCGAACAGCGCCACGGAGTCCGGCTCCGTGAGCCACGCCAGCGGGTCGTCCGCGATGAGGCACCGCACCCCGACGAGCTTCGGCACGTCGAGCCGATCGAGTGCGGCGCGGGCGGCTGCGGCGTCCGTGAGCGGCAGCCACGCGACCACACCGGCGACGCGGGGATGAGTGCCGTACCGGGCGAGCCGGGCGTTCTCCTCCGGCTCGTCCACCGACTGCACGAGCACACTCGCCGCGATGCCGGCCGCGTCCAGCTCGGTGACGAGGTCGTCCGGCGTGAAGTCGCGCGCCAGCGCCGTGTGCGACGCGTGCCGCCACGGCTGCGTCTGCGCCGCCGTGTGCCAGAAGTGCTGATGGCTGTCGATGCGAAGGGCCATGGGCGGTCAGCTCCCTGTCCAGACGGGATGGCGGTGGGCGAGGAACGCGCTCACGCCCTCGCGGAAGTCCGCGCTGCCGTAGCAGCGCATGAGGAGGTCCTCGTCCTCGGGGACGACCTGCGCGGCGTCGAGCCGTCGCCCCGTCTCCTTGAGCGCCCGGATGGTGAGCGGGGCCGCTTGGCGCATGCGGCGGAGGAAGGGCTCGGCCGTCTCCTCGATGCGTCCCGGCTCGGCGAGCGCCGTCACGAATCCGGCCTCGGCGAGCGATTCGGCCGGCAGGAGGGCCGCCCCGAGGAGCATCGCGTCGGTCCTGGCGGCGCCGACCCGGGCGCGCAGCCGTGCGACGATCGCGGCGGGAAGGCAGTTGCCGAGGGTCCGCGCGATCGGAGCGCCGAAACGCGCGCCCCGTTCCGCGATCACGAGATCGCAGCACGCGGCCACGACGAGGCCCGCGCCGACGGCGGCACCTTCGACGAGCGCCACCACCGGGGCGTCGATCGCCAGGAGGTCGGCGACGACGGAGCCGATACGGCGTTCGTAGGCGACGCCGTCGCGCCCGTCCTCGAAGCCGGTGAACTGCCCGATGTCCGTCCCGGCCGCGAACCCGTCGCCGGGGTTGCCGCGGATGGTGACCGCGGCGACGTCGTCCCGGCCCCCCACCTCTGCCGCGATGGACCGGAGGCGGTCGTACATCGCCCAGGTGAACGCGTTGCGGCGCCCCGGATTCCGTAGCCGCACCTCGGCTATGCCGTCGGTGACGACGAGGTCGACCCCGTCCCCGCGGGTGTCGCTGCTCATGCCGGCCCCTCCTCGACGTGCACGTCCCGCCTCACCAGCTCCGCGAGGACTTCTTGCGTGTGCTGTCCCAGCAGCGGCGCCGGAGCCGCGGACCGCACCGGCGTGGCCGAGAGCTTCAGGGGCGATCCGAGCACGCTCGTCTCGCCCTCGACGGGGTGCCGGTACGACGTCACCATCTGGCGCGCGCGGACGTGCTCGTCCTCGGTGAGGACCTGCCGGTAGTCACGGATCGGTCCGGCGGGCACACCCGCGTCCAGGAGGGCGGTCACCCACTCGTCCGTGTCACGCGACGCGAGCACCCGCTGCAGTTCCTCGACGAGTTCCAGCCGGTTCGCCATCCGGTGGTCGTTGTCCGCGAACCGCGGGTCGGTGAGGAGGTCCGGTGCTTCGAGCACTGCGCAGAGCCGCTGCCACAGGCGCTGGTTGTTCGCGCCGACCGTCAGATACCCGTCACGGGTCTCGAGCGCCTGGTACGGCGCCGACATGCGGTTGGCCGAACCGAGCGGGACCGGGGGCTCTCCCGTGGACCAGAACTCCGTCGACTCCCACACCGACAGCGCGAGCGCAGAGTCGAACAGCGACGTCTCCAGGTACTGGCCCGTGCCGGTGGCCTCCCGGACGCGGAGCGCCGCCAGGATCCCGATGGCGCAGAACAGGCCCGAGCCGAGATCGGCCACCGGAATCGCCGACTTCACGGGTGGCCGTCCCGTCTCACCCGTCACGCTCATGATCCCGGTCATGGCCTGCGCGATGAGGTCGTAGCCCGGGTAGGACGCGTAGGGCCCGGTCTGGCCGAACCCCGAGATGCTCGCGTAGACGATCCCCGGGTTCACGGCCCGCACCGCGTCGTAGTCCACGCCGAGGCGCCGAGCGACGCCCGGCCGGAAGTTCTCGATGACGACGTCGGCGGTCCGTGCGAGCGTCATGAAGGTCTCCCGGTCCTGATCGCCCTTCAGGTCCAGCACGACGCTGCGCTTGTTCCGGTTGAGGGACAGGAACGCCCGGCTGTCGTCCCCGACGACGGACCTGCCCCATGACTTCCTGGTCTGGTCGCCGTGGTCGGGGTTCTCCACCTTGATGACGTCCGCGCCCAGGTCGGCCAGGACCATCGTGCAGAACGGACCCGACATCACCTGCGTCAGGTCCACGACCCGGATTCCTTCGAGTGCCATGGGCAGCTGACCCGTCTGCGCCCGGCCGGCGTCGGGATCAGGCATCGTCCGTTCCTCCTCGCTCCTCGTCGTACTCCGAGCCGTCACCTGGTGCCGAGATTGATCTCCGCCTCGGCGAAGAAGTCGTCGACCGCCTGGGAGATCGACTTCCTGCCGAACTCGATGTTCTCGTAGCCACGGGTGAACGCCTGCTCAAACGTCGTGTTGTATCCGGACGGGATCAGTGGTTGCGGCACCTTCTCTCCGAGGATGAAGTCGTAGACCTGGAGCTCCTGTTGGAGCGCCGGTGACGACGGCCTGTCGAGCTGTTGCTTCAACTGGCTTCTGTTGGCGACCGCGCCGTTGTCGGAGTCGTAGACGGCCGCCGCTCTGTCGTCGTTCGTGAAGAAGTCGATGTACGCCGCGGCCGTCGCCTTGTTGCCGCATCGCGCGGGGATCGACCATCCGCTGTTGAAGAAGGCATTGCCGAGTCCGGCCGACCCGGTGGGGAACGGAACCGTCGTGAGATGCTCATCGGGTGCCGCCGCGGACGCGGCCACCAGGGCGTTGCCCGCGGTGGGCTCACTGAGCACCTTGCCGGTGGTGACGTAGAACTGCTCGGGTTGGGCGGGTTCGTCTGCCGCGTCTTCCGCGGAGTTCGTCAGACCGGCTTCGCGCAGGTGCTCCCAGAGTTTCCAGTACTCGGTCAGCGTCTTCTTCGAGAAGGCGATCTTCCCGTCGTCGTCGAACATCTTCTCGCCGCTGCCGATGACGTACGCCGAGAACACCGGTTCATTGCCGCCCTGCGATGTCGTCGGAGCGACACCGGCGGGCAGCTTCGACTTCGCGTCCTTGAGCCAGGAGACGAAATCGGTCCAGCTGTAACGCATCGGAAGCGGCTTCACACCCGCTCTGCGCGCCATTTCCTGATCGACCATCAGCGCGTTCCACGCGGCGCCGTACGGGACCATGTAGAGCTTGCCGTCCGGGCCGCGACCGGTGTCGAGCAGGTTCTTCGGGATCGAGCCGACGTCGATCGCTCCGGACGCGACGAGGGGGTCGAGTGGCTGGAGCAGGCCGTCGTGCGTGTAGTCGTTCAGCTGGCGGGTCTGGAGTCCGGTGACGCAGGGCATCGACGAGCTCGCGGCCTGCACGTTCAGCTTGTCGAAGTAGGTCGCGAAGTCTCCGACCTGCGTCTGTACGGACGCTTTCGGATACTTCCGCTCGAAGAGAGCGTTGATCCGGTCGGTCTTCTCGACACGGGTCGAGGAGCCCCAGTACGACATCTGGAGGGATCCGGCCACGGGGGCGCCCGCCGCCGGGAGGGCGGAGTCGTTCGACGGGGTGGAGCACCCGGCGAGCAGAGCCGACACCGCGGCCGCCGCGGCGAATGCCCTCCCGTTCCGGTTCGACAGCGTCATGGCAGTGCCCCCTTACTTCATTCCGGAGGTGGCGATTCCCTCGATCAGAAGGCGCTGGAAGGCCACGAAGAAACCGACGAGGGGCGCCAGCGAGAGCGTGGCCATCGCGAAGAGCGCACCGTAGGACGACTGGCCACCCGTCGAGTCCAGAAAGGAGTTGAGCCCGAGGGGAACCGTCCAGAGGTTCGCGTTGCTCAGGTAGAGCAGCGGCCCGAGGAAGTCGTTCCAGGAGTTGATGAAGCTGAAGAGCGCGGTCGTCCCGATCGCCGGGAGCGAGAGCGGCATGATGACCCGGGAGAAGATGCCCCAGTGGCCGCATCCGTCCATACGTGCCGCATCGTCGAGTTCGCGTGGCAGCACGCGGATGAACTGCACCATCAGGAACACGAAGAACGCGTCCGTGGCGAGGAAGTGCGGTGCGACCAGCGGCGCGAACGTGTTCACCAGATGCAGCTTGTTGAAGAGGATGTACTGCGGGACGAGGGTGACGTGGTAGGGCAGCAGGAGCGTCCCGAGCAGCAGTGCGAACAGCAGGCGCTTGAAGGGGAACTCCAGCCGCGCGAAGGCATAGGCCGTCAACGAGCAGGCCAGCAGGTTCCCGGCCACCGTGAGCACGGAAATCACGAACGAGTTGAGGAAGTAGCGGGAGAACCGCAACGACCCGCCCGCCCATCCGGAGACGTAGTTCTGGAGGGTGTAGTGGCTCGAAAGGAGACCGAGGCTGGAGAAGATCTCGGAGTTCGGCCGGAACGACGCCGCGATCATCCACAGCAAGGGGTAGAGCATCGCGATCAGCACGATCACGAGGACCGCGTGCCGGATGACGCCGACGGCGATCGGGCTCCGGACGGGGCGGATGCGCCGCATGACCAGAGGGCCCCGGGAAGATGTCGTCGTCGCCATCACCGGTCTCCGTAGTGCACCCAGAAGCGCGAGGTCAGGAAGAGGACCCCGGTGAACGCGGCGAGGACCACGACGAGGAACCACGCCATCGCCGACGCGTAGCCCATGTTCAGCTGGGTGAAGCCCTGCTGGTAGAGGTAGAGCGTGTAGAAGAGCGTCGAGTCGGCCGGGCCGCCGTCGCCCCCGCTCACGACATAGGCGCTGGTGAACGCCTGGAACGCGTGGACCGTGTCGAGCAGCACGCTGAAGAAGACGAGCGGGCTCATGTGCGGGAGCGTGACGCTGAAGAACCGGCGGAAAGGTCCGGCCCCGTCGACCAGGGCCGCCTCCAACTGGTCGCGTGGCACCTGCCGGAGCCCCGCCAGGAAGATGACCATCGTCGAGCCGAACGCCCAGGCGTTGAGGGTGATGATCACCAGGAGCGAGGTGTTCGGATCACCGATCCAGCTCCGGTGCTCGATGCCGATGGCCTGGAGCGCGTTGTTGAGGAGGCCGCTCGCCCCGAATATCTGCCGCCAGAGAGTCGCGATGGCGACACTCGCACCCAGCAGCGACGGCAGGTAGATCAGCGCGCGATAGCCGGTGATGAAGCGGATGCCGGTGTTCAGCAGGAGCGCCACGAGCATGGACACGACGAGGACGACCGGCACCGACACGACGACGTACATGATCGTGACCCATGCGGCGCTGTCGAACCTGGGGTCCGAGAAGAGCTGGGTGAAGTTGGCGAGACCGACCCAGCGGGGGCTGCTCAACAGGTCGTAGCGCGTGAACGAGAGGTAGAGCGAGTAGGCCATCGGGCCCAGCGTCAGGCAGGCCATGCCGATCAGCCAGGGCGTGAGGAAGCCGAGGGCGGCGAGGGAGTCCCGCGATCCCGACCGGCCGCGACGCCGGCGCGGACGGAAGGACTCCGGTGCGCCCGTGACGGAAGGGGCGAGGCTATCGGTGGTCATGGGCCCCCGCCTCCTGGCGGACGGTTCCCGCGGCGTGGGCTTCGAGCGCCTCGGCGACCGTGTCCGAGAGGAGCGCGGCGAGGGCGCTCGGAGCGCCGGCGGTGCCGCCCGCCTCGACGATCTCGCGCAGGTCCTTGCGCCAGGGCCGGTCCTCCGGCGCGACCCCGGCCGCGTCGTAGTCACGCGCGACGCGGTCGAAGAACCCCCAGTTCCTGACGACCCACGTGTCGGCCGTCCCCGTCGAGATCGCCCGGAGCAGCGCCTCCTCCTCGACGCCGTACGCGGCCCCGATCCGGATACCGTCCAACGCACCGGCGAGCGCGGCGAACATGACGAGCTGATTGGCGAGCTTGACCGCGGCACCCGCGCCGACCGGACCGAGGTGGTGCACGACGGAAGCGACCGTGCCGAGGTACGGCCGGGCGCCGTCCAGCGAGGGACGGTCAGCACCCGCGAACGCGGTGAGATCGCCCGCTCTGGCCCGGTCCGCCCCGCCGGTGACCGGCGCGTCGACGTATCCCGCGCCGCGCGCCGTCACGAGGTCCGCCAGCTCCCGGGTCCGCTCGGGGAGCACCGTGCTGTGCACGACGACACGGTGGTCCGCGCCGAGACGGTCGAGGAGCCCGCTCTCGAACACCTCAAGGATCGCCCGCTCGTCGGGTACGGCGAACGCCACGACGCGACACGCCGCCAGCTCCTCGGGCGACGCTTCCCGCGCACCCGCATCCGTCAGCACGGCAGTCCGCTCGGCCGAACGGTCAAACGCCCGTACGCGCCACCCTTCCGCCAGGAGGCGCAACCCCATGGCCTGGCCCAGGTTCCCGAGTCCCACCAGACCGACGGCCCCTTCGTCCGTTGTCGGCGCCACGCGTGATCCTCCCTCGTCCTTGAAGTTGGATGCGTTTCCGGGGGGCGAGGCCGCGGTGGTGCTCAGCTCGACGGCGTCGTCTCACCGATCCTGTCTATTGTCTACAAGTTGCTGGCGTCTATTGTCTACAACAGACAAGGAACCACGGCAAGACCTTTCACACGGATACAGTGAGCAATCCAGCAGCGGGAGGAAGCGGCATGGCGTCGAGCAGCGGAAACGGCGGAACCGAAGGAGATGACCGCGTTCTCCGCGCGCCGAGCCTCGTGTCCCTGGCCGCGCAGTCCATCCGGAACCGGATCCTCGCCGGTGGGTTCCAGCCCGGGGAGCGCCTGTTCGAGGAGCGGCTGACCGACGAGCTCGCGATCAGCCGGCCGCCGCTGAGGGAGGCGCTCCGGCTCCTCGAGAACGAGGGGCTCGTGACCTCGCAGCCCCGGCGCGGTGCCTTCGTCGCCACCCTCACCGACCAGGACGTCTACGAGATCCTGACGCTGCGGTCCGCGCTGGAGCGGATGGCGTTCGAGCTCGGGATCCCCGTCGCCGACCCGGCGCTCCTCGCGCCGGCCGAGGCCGCGCTCGAGAAGATGGAGGAGCACGCGGCGGCGGGGGACCGCGGTGCCCTGGTACAGGACGGCTACGACTTCCACTCCCGGCTCATCAAGATCGCGCGGCACGGCCGGCTTGAGGCGATCTACGCCTCCGTGCAGCAGCAACTGCTTCTGTGCATGTCACGGAACCTGCTCGCCCGCGAACGGTTCTACGAGGACCTGGAGGAGCACGCCGCGCGTCACCGGGGGCTCCTTGAGCTGGTCCGGGCGGGCGATGTGCGCGCTGCGCTGGCCGAGCTGGAGTCCCATGGCGAGCGGTCGTTCGAGGAGGCCCGGCCTCCGCGGGGTAAGGAGTAGGGCCCGTGCAGCAGGGCCTGTGGAGCAGGGCCCTCTCCGGGCCCCCACCCCTCACCCCGTGCTCACCCCGTCAGATCCCCTTCGCGCTCGTTGACGGAGGCGAAGTACCGCACCTTCTCCTCGTCCACCCGCACGCCGAGCCCCGGTCCCGTGGGCACCCTGAGCCGTCCCGCCTCCAGCCGCAGCGGCTCGACGATGTCATCGGCGTGCAGGTAGTACATGCTGTCGATGGCCCGGGACAGCACGGGCGTGCTGGCCACCACGGCCAGGTGCGCCGCGGTCGCGATACCCAGCTCGCCCCCGCTGTGCAGGTTCATGCCGAGCCCGAACGTCTCGCAGTGCGCGGCGAGCGCCTTGGTCGCCGCGATGCCGCCCCACTTGTAGACGTCTCCGTGCACGACGTCCACCGCGTTCAGCCGCACCGCCGGTGCGAAGTCCTCGAAGCGGACCACGCACATGTTGGTGCACAGCGGGATGCGCACCTTGGCGGCCACCTGGCTCATGCCCTCGATCCCGACGCAGGGGTCCTCCAGGTACTCCAGGTCGAGCTCCTCCAGGGCGATCCCGGCGCGCACCGCGTCCGGCACCGACCACGCGGCGTTCGGGTCGACCCGCAGGTTCACGCCCGGCAGCGCGTCCCGCAGCGCCCGCATGATGGCCACATCGCCCTGGACGTCCCGGGTCCCCTTCAGCTTGACCGCCGTGAAGCCGCCCTCGGCGACCACCCGTGCCGCGTGCTCCGCCAGCGCCCGCGGCAGCCCGGCGGCGTCCGCCCGGGGCGCGTCCGCGCGCGTGACCAGCGCGGTGATCGGCACCTCGTCGCGTACCGGGCCGCCGAGCAGGTCCGTGACCGACTGTCCCGTGATCTTGCCCATCAGGTCCCAGCAGGCGACGTCCAGGGCGGCGATGGCCGCGTAGCCGAGGTAGCCGTAGAAGAACGGCACCATGTGCTGCTTGCGGTGGAACCGCTCCAGGGCGAACGGGCTGGTGCCGATCAGGTCCCCGGCGATGGAGCGGACGATCGCGGCCACCGGGCTGCCCCACATCGTCTCGCCCCAGCCCTCCACGCCCTCGTCCGTGCGGAGCCGGACCACCGTCCGCGTCTCGCCGGTCTTGGTCTCGAAGGAGCTGGTGAACGGGTTGGTCAGGGGCAGGTTCACGACCTGCACGTCAACGTCTGTGATCTTCATGACTCTCCTCGGGCGGCGCGGACGGGGGCGTTCTGGGCCGGGCTCACAGGGTCCGTGGCGGTCGCCGCGTCGAACGCGAGGATCGCCCGGGCCAGCCCCCGGGCCCGGTCGTCCAGCAGCCGCATCCCCTGCGCGGCGTCGGCACCGGAGGCGTCGTCGGTGGAACCGCCGACCCTCGCCCACTCCCCGTGCCGTTCGACCGTGAGACCCGGGTGCGGTGGCCGGTCGAAGAGTGGCGGCGGCTCCACGGGAGGGCGCGGCGGCACGGGCGTGCGCACCAGGCCGGGGTGGGCCGCCAGCATCAGCGACGTCTCGAACCAGCCCGCGTGCCCCGGCGTGCGCTCCGGACGCTCGCCGGCCGCCTCGCCCGTGGCCAGCGTCCAGTAGGAGCAGGTGGCCACCGTCGCCCGCGCGCGCAGCGCGAAGCGCTTCGCCGCCAGGCGCATGATCTCGTCGTTGCCGCCGTGCCCGTTGACGATCATGATCCGCCGGTAGCCGCTGGTCACGAGCGAGTCCAGCAGGTCGTCGAGGACCGCTGCCAGGGTGGGCGCGGAGAGCGAGAGCGCCGCCGCGAACAGGTGGTGAGGGCTGTGCCCGAACGGCAGGGTGGGCAGCCGCACCAGCGCGGGCGCGGCCGGCTCGGCGTCGAGCAGCGCGGTCGCCCGGTCGGTGACGGCCTCGACGAGCAGGGTGTCGGTGCCCATCGGCAGGTGGCCGGCGTGCTGCTCCTGGGAGCCGATCGGGAGCAGGGCGACGGCCTGCTCCCCGGCGTCGCGCACCTGGCGCCAGGTGAGCTCGGTGAGGCGCACGGTTGTGGAGGCGCCTGTGGCTCGGGTGGCTGTGGCTCGGGCACCTGCGGCTCGGGAGCCGGTGGTGCCGGCGCCGGGGGAGTCGGAGGTGTCCGGGGCGGCGTCTTCGCGGGGCCGGCTGCGTGCGGCGCCGGCCGGGCCGGCTGCGTCCGGGCCGGTTGCCTCCGGGCCGTCCGTGGAGGGTGTGGTGCGGGTGGCGCGCGGGGCGCCGGTGGCGTCGGTCATGGGAGTACGGTCCTGATCGGAGTGGTCCTGTCGGCTCATTGCGGTCCCTTCCGTAATCTCACGGCTCTACCTCCCGAAATGCCGCGCGTGGCAGAGTCGGGTCATGGTGCATGAACGTCCTCCGCTGCGGTTGGTGCCCGAGCCCGCGCCGGAACCGGTCACACCGCCCGCTCCCCGGGTGCTGGGCGCGGTCGAGCTGCTGCCCGGGCGCATCCGTGCGGCCGTTCTGAGCGTCTCCGGCCGGGTCCTGGAGCGGACCGAGGAGGCGTACGACCCGGGCGCACCGGGTCCCGCGGAGGTGGACGCGGCACTCGCCCGGTCCGCCCGGGTGTTCGCCGGGCGGGCTCCCGTGGGCGTGGGCATCGCTGCCGCCGGGCTCGTCGATCCCGACGCCGGTGTGATCACCGAGGTCAACGACGTGCCCGCGCTGCACGGCTACCCGGTGGGCGAGCGGTTGCGGGCGCTGACCGGAGCGCCGGTACGGGTCGAGCACCGGGCGCGCCTTCAGGCCCTCGGTGACCGGTGGTTCGGCCCCGGCCGGGGCCGGCGCACCTTCGCGTCGGTGTCGACCGGCGAGGTGCTTGGCGTCGGCATCCTCTACGACGGCGAGGTGCTTGCCCCGCACGGTGGCCGCAGCGGCGCCCACATGACCGTGTCGGCCAGCGGAGAACGCTGCACCTGCGGCAGCCGCGGCTGCTGGAAGACCCTCGCCACCACACGCTGGCTGCGCGCCCGGACCCGGGCGGCCGGCCTCGGCGCGGACCTCTCGCTGGCCGCGCTCGCCGGCCGCGACGACGAGCGGGCGCGCGGCGTGGTGGCCGAGTACGCGGACAACCTCGCCCTCGGACTCGCGAACGTCCAGCAGCTCTTCGCACCGGGCCTGTTCGTCCTGCACGGCGAGGCGCGCGAGGGCGGGGAGCGATTCCGTGCGCTGATCGAGCGGCGGCTGCGGTCCGGCGTGGCGGCGGGCGCGGAGGAGCCACGCGTCATCGTCAGCGACGCGGCCGTCGACGACGTCGCCCTGCTGGGCGGCGCGGGGCTCGTGCTGTCGCACCTGTAGCCGCGCTTGCCGGAGCGGTCGCCGGCAAGGGAACAGGATGAGGCGCCCGGATCCGGGTGTGCGCTCGCGGCGCATGGTCTGCCCGGATCCGCGCCCGCGCCGGGCGCCGCTCACGGCGCTCCGCCCGCGTCGGCACCCGCCCCGCCCTCGTCCGGGCCCTGCGCTGCGGACCCTGCCGGGTTCGCCGCCGGGGCGGCCGCCGTGCCCGCCGCGGCCTGCGCCCCGCTCACCGCCGCCCCACCTCCCGCCGCCTCGCGCGCCGCACCGCCCGCCCGCCGGGCCCGGCGCGGGTCGGGGACCGGTACGGCGTCCAGCAACTGCCGCGTGTACGGGTGCTCGGGGGCGTGGAACACCCGCTCCGCGTCGCCCACTTCCACCAGCCGCCCCCGGCGCATCACGGCGACCCGGTCGGCCACCTGGCGGACCACGGCGAGGTTGTGCGACACGAAGACGTAGGTCAGGCCGTGCCGCCGCTGGAGCTCGGCCAGCAGTTCGAGGATCCTGGCCTGCACGGACACGTCCAGGGCGCTGGTCGGCTCGTCGAGCACCACGAGCCGGGGCTCCAGGGCGAGCGCGCGGGCGATCGAGACCCGCTGCCGCTGCCCGCCCGAGAACTCGTGCGGATAGCGGTCCCGCATCGCGGGCTCCAGGCCGACCGCCTCCAGCAGTTCGCCGACCCGCTCGCGGGTGCGCGCCCTGCCCCGCCGGCCGCGCGCCGCCGGGTCGTGCGTGAGCAGCGGCTCCGCCACGATGTCGGCGATGCGCCAGCGCGGGTTCATGCTGGAGTACGGGTCCTGGAGGACCACCTGCATCTGCCGGCGCAGGCGCCGCAGCCCGGCGGGGGAGAGCTCCGCCAGATCCTGGCCGTCGAAGGCGACCCGGCCCGCGGTCGGGGTGAGCAGCCGCAGCAGGAGCCGGGTGAGCGTCGTCTTGCCGCAGCCGGACTCGCCGACCAGCGCCAGGGTCTCGCCCTCGTGCACGGTCAGGGACACGTCGTCGACGGCGACGCCGCCGCCCCGGCCGTCGAACTCCTTGCGCAGCCCGGCCAGTTCGACGAGCACCGGGGACGCGGGGCCGGCCGCGGGCTCAGTCGCGCCGATCACAGGGGGTGTCATGCCCGCTCCAGACGTGGGGTGGCGTCCAGCAGGCGGCGGGTGTAGCCGTCCGCGGGGTGGTCGAAGATGTCGAGGACGGGTCCGCTCTCCACGACCCGGCCCTGGTGCATCACCAGGACGCGGTCGGCGGTCTCGGCCACCACGCCCAGGTCGTGGGTGATCAGGACGACGGCCATGCCGTGCCGGCGCTGCAGGTCAACCAGCAGGTCCAGGATCTGCCGCTGCACGGTGACGTCCAGGGCCGTGGTGGGCTCGTCGGCGATGAGCAGCCGGGGCCGGCCGACCAGCGCCATGGCGATCATCACCCGCTGGCGCAGCCCCCCGGACAGCTCGTGCGGGTACTGCGCGTAGCGGCGCTCCGGCTCGGGAATCCCCACCTCGGCCAGTGCCGCGAGTGCCTGCTCCCGCGCCCTGGCGCGCGGCAGGTGCTGGTGGTGCCGGAGCACCTCGGCGACCTGCGCACCGACCCGCTGGAGCGGATCGAGGCTGGTCATCGGGTCCTGGAAGACCATCGCGATGTCCCGGCCCCGGATCCGGCCCAGCTCCTTCGGGGGCAGGGCGAGCAGGTCGCGTCCGCCGAAGCGGATCTCGCCGCCCGCGTACACGCACGGCGGTTCGGGGTTCAGCCGCAGCACGGACAGCGCGGTGGCGGTCTTGCCGCTGCCGGACTCGCCGACGACGGCCACGGTCTGACCGGCCGACACGCGCAGGTCCACGTCCCTGGCGGCGTGCACCACCGAGGAGCCGAGGCGGAAGTCGACGCTGAGGCCGGCGATGTCGAGCAGGGGATCAGTGTCCGCCGGGTGCGGAGGCTGCCCGGCGTCCGGTGATGTGCTGTGCCGGGACGGTGTGGTGGGCCCTGCCGGTGCGGCGGGCCGCGGCGGTGTGGTGGAGTGCGGTTCGGTCATCGGCGGTACGCCTTCGGGTCCGCGACGTCCCGCAGGGCGTCGCCCGTGATGTTGACGGCGAGCGAGGTGAGCATCAGGGCCACGCCCGGGAAGACCGCGACCCACCAGGACGTGCCCAGGTAGAGCTGGCCGTCCGCGAGCATGGAGCCCCAGGTGACGGTCTCCTTGGGCACCCCGAGCCCCAGATAGCTGAGGGACGCCTCGGCGACGATGGCCGCCGCGATGTGCAGGGTGCCGATGGTCGCCAGCGGCGCCATGACGTTCGGGAGCAGGTGCCTGCGCATGATCGCGGCGTCGGTGGCACCGATGGCGCGGGCCTCGGTGACGAAGTCCCGCGAGCGCAGCGACAGCACCTCCGAGCGGACCACACGGGCGTACGACACCCAGCCGGTGAAGCCCAGCACCAGGATCACGTACCACAGGCCCGAGCCGGTGAAGCCCACGATGGCGAGGGCCAGCAGGATCGGCGGGAACGCGAGCTGGACGTCCGCGACCCGCATCAGGACCCGGTCCGGCCAGCCGCCGAAGTACCCGGACGCCAGGCCGATCACGGTGCCGAGCACCCCGGCGAGCAGCGCCGCGCCCGCCCCGACCAGCAGCGAGACCCGGGTGCCGTAGATGACGCGGGAGAGCATGTCCCGGCCCAGCTGGTCGGTGCCGAGCGGATGGGCGCCGCTGCCGCCGGCCTGCCACGCGGGCGGGCGCAGCCGCATCAGCAGGTCCTGCGCGTTCGGGTCCGCCGGGGCGAGCAGCGGGGCGAACAGCGCCGCGATCACCAGCAGGGCGAGGAGCACCAGCGCGGCCACGGCGAGCCGGTTGCGCAGCAGGGCCCGCACCGCGACCGACCCGGGACCGAGAGCCTTCGCGGCCGCGGGGGCGCCGGCCGGGACGGTGGTGGATGTGACGGTCATGAGGAAGCCCTCACCCTCGGGTCGAGCAGCCGGTAGGAGAGATCGACCAGCAGGTTCACCACGACGAACGTCGCCGCGAAGAACAGCACGGCCGCCTGCACCAGCGGGAAGTCGCGGTGGGAGATGGCCTCGATGGTGAGCTGTCCGACGCCGGGCCACGAGAACACCTGCTCGGTGAGGATGGCCCCGCCGAGCAGGCCCCCGATCTCCAGGCCGACGACGGTCACCACCGGCAGCGAGGCGTTGCGCAGGCCGTGCGTGAGCACCACCTTGAGCGGGCCGAAGCCCTTGGCCCGTGCGGTGCGGATGTGGTCGCTGGTGAGCACGTCGATCAGCGACGAGCGCAGCAGCCTCGCGACGACGGCGACGGAGTACACGGCGAGCGTCACGGACGGCAGGACCAGGTTGGCGAACGTGCCGTACCCGGAGGCGGGCAGGGCGTGCAGGCCCACCGCGAACACCAGGATCAGCAGGATGCCCACCCAGAACGGCGGTGTGGACTGGCCGAGCAGCACACCCGTCATCACCCCCCGGTCGGTGGCCCGGCCGCGCCGCATCGCCGCGACGACACCCGCGGGCAGGGCCACCGCCAGCGTCACCACCAGGGCCCCCGCGGCCAGTTGCAGGGTGGCGGGCAGCCGGTCGGCGAGCACGTGGCTGACGGGCTCGTGGTAGAAGAGCGAGGTGCCGAGGTCCAGCCGGGGCAGCCCCCACAGGTAGTCCAGGTACTGGGCGAACAGCGGGCGGTCCAGGCCGAGCCCGGCCCGGAGCACGGCCTCCTGGTGGGCGGTGGCGTCCGGCGGCAGCAGCAGTTTGACGGGGTCTCCGGAGAGCCGCACGAGGAAGAACGAGACGGTCGCCGTGCACAGCAGCACGAACACCGCGCCGGCGACCCGGGTGAGCACCACCCTCAGGATGCCCGCCCAGTGGCCGTCCGGGCGGCTGCCGCCACCGCCGGGCCGGGAGGAGAGTCCGCTCATCGGGAGACCTCCGCACTCGCCATGTCGAGCACTCCCGCCGACCCGGACCGCCAGCGCGGCCGGTCGTTGCGGGCGTAGATGTTGTCGATCTGGTAGAGGAAGACGAACGGCGCCTCCTCGCGCATCAGCCGCTGGAGGTCTGAGAAGGCCCGCACCCGCCGCGCGGGGTCCACGGACAGTTCCTCCAGGTCGACCAGGTGGTCCGCCTCCTTGGAGTGCCAGCGGCTCTGGCGCCGGTCGCTGCGGACGTTGGACTGCACCATGCTCTCGCCGTCCAGCGTCCACACGGTGCTGGCCGCCAGGTACATCGGCCCGAGCGCGCCGTGGTTGGTGCTGGTCAGCCGCTCGGAGTAGGTGCCGGGGTCGAGCAGGTCGACCTTGGCGTGCACGCCCGCCCTGGCCAGCAGCCCGGACAGCGCCTCGGCGACGTTCGAGTCGATGTTGGAGGCGGTCAGCGTGGTGGTGAAGCCGTGCGGGTAGCCGGCCTCGGCGAGCAGCCTGCGCGCGGTGGCCACGGAGCGGGTGAACGGCTTGAGGGCCGGGTCGAACCCGAAGGCGCCGCGCGGGATCATCGCAGGCACCTCACGCGCCTTGCCGCCCAGCACCGCCTTGATCAGCAGCGGTACGTCGATCGCGTGGTTGAGGGCCTGGCGCACCCTCCGGTCCTTCAGCGGCCCGTCGTCCAGCGTGTTCAGCGAGAGGTACGAGGTGCGGATGCCGGTGTGGCTCTCCAGCGTGACACCGGTGTAGCCGGCGAGCTGCTGTGCGGCGTCCGGGGTGAGCCCGGTGACCAGGTCGACGCCGCCGCTCTGGAGCGCCGCCAGCGACGACGAGGCGTTGGGCGCCGGGCTGAAGACCAGCTCGTCGACGCGGGGCCGGCCGCTGAAGTGCCCGGACCAGGCCCGCAACCGGAGCTCGTGGTCGCGCTGCCAGCGCACGAAGGTGAACGGCCCGGTGCCGACGGGGTGCGCCGCGAACGCCTCGTCGCCGACCTGGGCCAGGTGGCGCGGCGGCACCGCGACACCGCCGAACAGGGAGAGTTTGTCCGGCAGGATCGGGTCGTGCAGCGTGGTGTGCAGGTCCACCGTCAGCTGGTCGACGACGGTCACGCCCTTCACGTACCGCAGCTCCACGATCGGTGACTTGGTCGCCGGGTCGAGCAGTCTCTCGATGCTGAATTTCACCGCTGCCGCGTCACACGGCTCCCCGTTGTGAAACCGTACGCCGGGACGGAGTCTGAACCTCCACACCAAGGGGCTCGTAGCCTTCCAGGAGAGTGCGAGCCCTGGGTGCAACCTGTTGTCCCGGCCACGGGTGGTCAGCGTGTCGAAGATGTTGATGAGGACGTTCATCGACACCATGTCACCCTGCTTCTGGGGATCCATCGTCTCGGGATCCGCGGGTTGCGACACCCGCAGCACGTTGCCGGCGCCGGTGCCCGGGGAGGCACCGCATCCGGTGAGCAGTGCCGGCGCGGAGAGCGCGGGGACGAGCAGCCCGCCCAGGCGCAGCACGCTCCGCCGGGAGGCCCGTGACGGGGCCGGGGCGCCGTCTCCAGTCCTGGCCCGTGAGACCTCCGGCCCCAGGCGGCCGTCCGCGGTGTCCGGCGTTCTGCCCCACGGGGGATACGAGGTCCTGCCCGGGCCCAGCCTCTCGCTCGGGCCCGGTGGACCGGCTTCGTCCGGCGCCTTGCGTTGGCCCACGGTCCACCTCCGGGACGATCGTTCCATTCAACATGACAAACGTTCCGGATTCCGGAACGCGGTGGGGTTAAGCTAGGCGACATGGTGAAACCGGTCAACACCTCCGCGAGCGAGCAAGAACCCGGCAAGGGCCCCGTCGACAAGGCGATGGACGTGCTCGAAGCCCTGGCACGGGAAGGCGGGGCGCAGCGGCTCGCCCAGATCGCCCGCCGTACCGGCCTCACCAAGCCCACCGTCCACCGCCACCTGCGCACGCTCGCCGACTGCGGCTTCGCGGAGCCCGCCGAGGGCGGCGCGTACCGCGCGGGGCCGCGCCTGCTGGGGCTGGCCGCCGCCGCCCTCCACGCCGGCCCCGACCTCCGGCTCGCCCGCCCCGTCCTCGCGGACCTGCGCCGCCGCACCGGCCAGCTCGCGCACTACGCCGTACGGGACGGTGCCGAGGCCGTCCACCTGGAGCTGTCCGAGCCGGCCGGGGAGTACCGGATGAGCGTCGCTCCCGGCGGCCGGGCCCCGCTGCACTCCAGCGCTGTCGGCCTCGCCATGCTGTCGGCGCTGCCGGAGCCGGAGGCCGACGCGGTCCTCGCCGGCGCCCTGCTCGACGGCACCGCGCTGCCCGCCCGCACCGCGGCCACCCTCACCGACCCCGCGACGCTCCGCGCCGAACTGGCGGAGACCGCCCGGCGCGGCTACGCGGTCGACGACGAGTACGACGAGCCGGACGTGCGCTCCGTCGCCGCGCCCGTCCTCGGCGCCGAGGGGCAGGTCGTGGGCGCCGTCGGCCTCTCCGGGCTGACGTTCGCGCTCGACGACGCGAGCGTGGCGGTGTTCGGCCCGATGGTGCGCGCCGCCGCCCGCGCGGTCTCGACGGGCCTCGGCGGCACCGCGCCGTACCTAGGTCCGGTGCCGGGGGAGCTTCCGAAGGGAGGCCGGTCGTGAGCGCGCTCGGGGAGTTGCTCGCGGAGGGGCGCCGGCGGCGCGTGTACTCCGGCGCCGCCTGGTCGGTCGGCACCGCCGACGGGCCCCTCGACCGCGGCTGGACGGGCACCAGGAGCTGGGGCGGCGAAGGTCTGGACGGCGGCGCCGCGGAGGGCAGCGTGCCGGGTGACGCCACCCCGGGTGGTGCCACTGTGGGTGACGGCGCCTCGGGTGCTGCTGGTGACGGCGACTCAGGCGTTGCTTGCGACGGCCCTTCGGGTGCCGCGGGTGACGGCCCGTCGGAAGGCGGGGATCCGGGCGGCCCTGACCTCGACGGCGACGCGCTGTGGGATCTCGCCTCGGTCACCAAGCCGATCGTGGGGCTTGCCGTGCTCGCCCTTGTCGAGCAGGGCGCGCTCGCCCTCACCGACACCGTGGGCACCCACCGCCCGGAGTACCGGGGTGGCACTTCCGCCGACCTGACGGTTCATCAGCTCCTCACGCACACCTCGGGACTGCCGGGCCAGATCCCCCTCTACCGCACCCACCCCACCAGGGCGGACCTGCTGCGGGCGCTCGGCAAGCTGCCGCTGAGGGCCGCCCCGGGCACCCGGGTCGAGTACTCCTCGCAGGGCTTCATGCTGCTCGGCCTGGTCGCCGAGGCCGCCGCCGGCCGCCCCCTGGACGAGCTGGTGGCGGACGCCGTCTGCGCGCCGCTCGGCATGACCGGCACGGTCTTCACGCCCGGCGCGGCGGGCCGGGCGCGCGCCGTGGCCACCGAGCGGTGCCCCTGGCGGGGCCGCACCGTCGTCGGGGAGGTGCACGACGAGAACGCCGCGGTCCTCGGCGGCGTCTGCGGGCACGCCGGCCTCTTCGCGCCGCTCGCCGACCTGGAGCGCCTGGGCCGGTCCCTCGCGGGCGGCGCGCGATCGCTCCTGCACTCCGACACCTTCGCCCTGATGACGGCCCCGCACACCGACGCCCTCAACCTCCGCCGCTGCCTCGCCTGGCAGGGCCAGGACGCGGAGGGCTCCCCGGTCGGGGGCTCCTTCGGGCCCGAGGCGTACGGGCACACCGGCTTCACCGGCACCAGCATCTGGCTGGACCCGGCGACCGGCCGCTACGCGGTGCTCCTCACCAACCGGGTGCACCCCACCCGCGACGGCCAGGGCATCGAGGCCGTGCGCCACGCCTTCCACGACCGCGCCATGGCCCTGCCGGCGGCGCCGGGGCGGGAACCCAAGCGGTGACGATGACGTGAGGGGCACGGTCCGGCCGGGCGGACCGGACGCTCACCGCCCGGTTCCAAGATCGATCCGCCAGTCGTTGGACGTGATCCACTGCCCCTTCGGGTACTCGAAGCCGACGGCTCCGAGCAGCTCGAACCCGGCCCCGCGGCAGACCGTGTTCGACGCGGCGTGATCCACGCGCGGGAAGGCGTGCAGGTACCGGTGCGAGGCGGCCGACCGCGCCACGTCGACGAGGGCCCGGGCCGCGCTGGTCGCCAGCCCCCGGCCCTGGAACTCGGGCAGCACGCCCCACCCGGTCTCCCACACCGTCTCCTCGTGCCACTCGCGCTCCCAGAAGCCGATCGACCCGACCGTCTCGCCGGTGGACGCCAGGGTGACCCGGTACATCCGCCCCGGCCCCTGGAGCTCCACGTACTTCCTGTGGCGCGCCACCAGCCGGGCGTCGGATTCCGGGCCACCGAGGTACTCGGTCATCTCGCGCGCGTTGGTCCGCCGCAGGAGCCAGAAGTCGCCCTCGCCCCAGGGCGTCAGGCCCACCCGCCTCGGATTCGCGTTGTCCATGGCGGCCACCCTAGGAGATGGCTCCCGCTCCTCGTCGAAACGCAGGGCGAGGCGACACCGGGCCGCTCGCGGTGCGGGCCGTGGCTCCGGGCCGACCGGGCTTTTCGGAGGCACGCCCGGACGGTGGCGGCGCCCGCGACGCCGGCCCGCTGGAGCGCCGCGGCCACACGTACGGCTCACACGTTCGGCCCCATACCTCCGTCGCCCGGCCACCCGGAGGAGGCGCGAGGAGCCGGTCCGGGAGAGCCTGGACCAGGCGGTACGCCGCCTTGCGGGGCGCGCCGCCCCGCCCGGGCCGCACGGACTCCGGAGCCCGGTCACGGGATCGGCACGGCAGGAGGTAGGCATGAAGCGGGCCCACTGGCTCTTCGGCGACCAGCTCGGCCCGCACTTCCTCAGGCCCGGCCCGGACGGTCCCGACCGGAACGCGCCGGTGGTGATGGTCGAGTCCCGTGCGGTGTTCCGCCGCCGACGCTTCCACCGTGCCAAGGCGCACCTGATGCTCTCCGCGATGCGGCACCGTGCCGCGGAGCTCGGCGACAGGGTGCGCTACGTACAGGCCGACACGTATCGGCAGGGTCTACACATGGCCGTTGGAGATAAACCGGTGACCGTGCACCATCCGACCTCCCGTGCGGCCCTGGGTCTCGTACGGGCCCTGGACAGCGTGACCGTGCTGCCCGCGCGCGGCTTCCTCGTCGCGCACGACGACTTCACGGCATGGGTGGGCGCACGCGACGGCGGGCGGCTCCTGCAGGAGGCCTTCTACCGATGGGTCCGCCGCCGGCACGAGCTGCTGATGGACGGCGAGGAGCCGGCCGGGGGCCGCTGGAACCACGACCACGACAACAGGGAGCCGCCGCCGGGACAAGCGCGCACCCTCGGCGCCCCGCCGCCCTACCGCCCCCGCGAGGACGCGATCGACGCCGAGGTCCGCGACGACCTGGACCGCTGGGAACGCGACGGCGACGTGCGCTTCGTGGGCCGCGACGGCCCCCGGATGTTCCCCGCGACCCGTCGCGAGGCACGCGCGGCCCTGCGCCGCTTCGTCGCGCACCGGCTCGCCGGCTTCGGCCCGCACGAGGACGCGATGCTCGCCGGGGACCCGGTGATGAGCCACAGCCTGCTGTCGTCCTCGCTCAACCTCGGCCTGCTCGATCCCGCGGAGTGCGTGGAGGGCGCCGAGGCCGCCTGGCGCGCGGGGGAAGCACCCCTGAACAGCGTGGAGGGGTTCGTCCGCCAGGTCGCGGGCTGGCGCGAGTACGTGTGGCAGCTGTACTGGCACCTCGGCCCGGACCACGCCCGCAGCAACGAACTCGGTCACCGCCGGCCGTTGCCCGACTGGTTCCTGGACCTCGACGCCGACGCCGTCACCGCCCGCTGCCTGGCGACGGTCCTCGCACAGGTGCGCGCGCACGGCTGGACGCACCACATCCCCCGGCTGATGGTGCTCGGCAACATCGCCCTCCAGCAGGGCTGGCACCCCGCGGCGGTGACCGACTGGTTCCACCGGTGCTTCGTGGACGGCTACGCCTGGGTGATGCAGCCCAACGTGATCGGCATGTCCCAGTACGCAGACGGCGGCCGGATGGTCACCAAGCCCTACGTGTCGGGCGGCGCCTACATCAACCGGATGAGTGACTTCTGCGGCCCCTGCGCCTACCGGCCGGCGCGGCGCACCGGAGCCGGCGCCTGCCCGTACACGGCGGGCTACTGGGCCTTCCTGCACCGGCACCGCGCCCGTCTGGAGCACAACCCGCGGATGGCGCAGGCCGTACACGGCCTCGACCGGCTGGGCGACCTCGGGGACCTGCTGCGCGAGGAGGACGGCCGGCGCGGACCGCCCTGACGGACGGCCCGCGCACCGGCGGGTACGCCGGATGGCCGCCCTGACCCTGTGTCGGCGCGCGGCACGCCAGCGCCGGTGCTCGAATGACGCATGGCACCTCCTCAGGGGCCGCCACGCGTCCCCGGCCGGCGAGCCGGGTGCGCGGCGGTGGCACAGGCGGGTGGCCGCGGAGGGCGAAGGCGACGCGGGAGACCAGATGACGGACACGGACCGGGCCCTGTACACGACCACGATGGCGTCCCTCGGCGGACCCGACCGGGTGGAGGCCGTGGGGGACGGGACGCACCGGCTGATGATGAACGCGCCGCCCGCCCTGGAGTCCGCGGACCGCCAGGCGTGGAATCCGGAACAGCTCTACGCCGCCGCCGTCGCCTCCTGCCTGCACCAGGCGCTGGGCGTCGTGGCCAGCGAGACCGGCGCGGACCTGACCGGCAGCGAGGTGCACGCCGCGGTCACCCTGGAGCATGTGGGGGCGCTGCGCTACGACTTCTCCACCCGGGTCAGCGTCCACCTCCCGCGCATCGACGCGGCCCGGCGGCCCGCCCTGATCGAGCAGGCGCTGAGGAGCTGCCCCATGGCCGCCGACATCCGGATGGACGAGGCCGGCACACCGTAGGCGGCGCCCCGGCCGGCACGGCACGGGCCGGGGTGGGGCACGCTATCGACCGCGCACGCTATCGACCGAAGCGCGCGCCATCGACCGAAGCACGCGCCACCGCCGGCGCACGCCCCACTGCCGGTGCACGCCACCGGAGTACACGACCGGGGCGCGCGCCCTGGCCGGACCTTCAGCCCAGGACCCGGCCACCTGGCCGGGGCCGGGGCCCCGGCCAGGCCCGGCCGGCGTCAGACAACCGTGCGCACCTCGGGGAAGTGGCAGGCCGCCACCTGGTCCGGGCCGTGGGAGAGCAGCGCGGGGCGCTGCGTCTCGCAGCGGGTCCGGTCCCCGGCATCCAGCCGGGCGAAGACGGGGCAGCGGCCCCGGAACCGGCAGCCGGGGTCGCGGTGCGTGGGGCTCGGCGGGTCGCCGGCCAGCAGGATCCGCTCCCGGCGGCGCTCGCGTGGTGGATCCGGCAGGGGCACCGCGGACAGCAGCGCCTGCGTGTAGGGGTGCCGGGGCGCGGCGAACACCTCGTCCACCGCGCCCGCCTCCACCGTCCGCCCCATGTACATCACGCTGACCCGGTCGGCGATGTGCCGCACCACGGACAGGTCATGGGAGACGAAGAGGTAGGCCAGGCCCAGTTCCGCCTTGAGCTGCGTCAGGAGGTTGAGCACGCCCGCCTGGATCGACACGTCGAGCGCCGACACCGGCTCGTCGAGTACCAGCAGCCGGGGGTCCACCGCCAGCGCCCGCGCGATGCCTATGCGCTGCCGCTGCCCGCCGGAGAACTCGTGCGGGAAGCGCGTCGCGTGGGCCGGTTCGAGGCCCACGAGTTCCAGCAGCTCCGGGATCCGGCGGCGTACCGCGTCACGGTCCCCGCCCAGCGCGTGCAGCGGCTCCGCGATGATGTCGGCGACCGCCATCCGGGGATCCAGGCTGGCCATCGGATCCTGGAAGACGATCTGGAGCTGCCCCCTCAGCTCGTGCTCCTGACGCCGCGTGAGCTGCGCGGTGGACCTGCCCAGCACCTCGATCACGCCGCTCTCCGGCGGCCGCAGCCCCAGGATCTCGTAGAGCGTCGTCGACTTCCCCGACCCCGACTCGCCCACCAGTCCCAGCGTCTCGCCCCGGCCGATCTCCAGCTCGACACCGTCGACGGCGTACACGCTGCCCGTCCTGCGCTTGAAGACGCTGCCCTTGTACAGCGGGAACGTCTTGTGCAGCCCCCGCACGCTGAGCACCGGGCCGTCGTCGCCGTCCCGCTCCTGCTCCGCGAGGGGCGCGGGGACCGGCGGTACGGGGAACACGTCGGTGGGGCCGAGGCGCCGTTGCAGGATCTCGTCGGCCCGCACGCAGGCCGCGAGATGAGCCTCGCGGGAATCCGGCTCCTGGATCCGGGACGGAGCGGTGGCCGGTGGCGCGTCGCCGGAGTCGCGCTCCTGGGTCTGAGCGGGAGCGCTTGCGGGCGGCGGGCCGCCGCTCCCGGCTCGGCCCGCGGGCAGCAGCTCCGGCTCGGCGGCGCGGCAGGCGGGCTCGGCCAGCGGGCAGCGTGGCGCGAACGAGCATCCCTGAGGCAGCGCGCCCGCCCGGGGAGGCGCCCCCGGGATCGGCACCAGGACGGCGGGGGACCGCCCGGCGGAGGCAGCCGGCGCGGAACCCGGTCCGCCCTCGGCCGGGACCACGTCACCCGGGGATCCGTCGCCGGGGGCCTCCTCGGCCGGCTCCCCGCCGTCCGCACGCGCCCCGGCGGTCCGCTCGGCTGCCGGCAGCGCCCCGTCCAGCCGGGGCACGGCACCGAGCAGGCCGAGCGTGTACGGCATCCGCGGCCGGGCGAACAGCTCGTCGACCGGCGCCGTCTCCACCACCCGGCCCGCGTACATCACGGCGACCCGGTCCGCGCTGCCCGCGATCACCCCCAGGTCGTGGCTGACGAGCACCATGGCCGCCCCGGTCTCGCGCTGAGCGGTGCGCAGCACGTCGAGGACCTGGGCCTGGATGGTGACGTCGAGCGCCGTGGTCGGCTCGTCCGCGAGGATCACGTCCGGGTCGTTGGCGACGGACATCGCGATCATGGCCCGCTGCCGCATGCCGCCGGAGAACTCGTGCGGGAACGCGGCGGCCCGCAGGTGCGGCTCCGGTATCCCGACGAGGTCGAGCAGCTCCACGGCGCGCTGCGCCGCCTTCTCCTTCGGCACGTCCTGGTGCGCGCGTATCGCCTCGGCTATCTGCTCGCCGATCCGGTAGACCGGTGTGAACGCCGACAGCGGGTCCTGGAAGACCATGGCGACGCGGTTGCCGCGGACGGTGTTCATCAGGCTCTCGCCCGCCCCGAGCAGCTCGGTGCCGTCGAGGCGCACCGAGCCGGTCGCCGTCGCGCCGTCCGGCAGCAGCCCCAGCACGGCGAGAGCGGTCACGGACTTTCCGGACCCCGACTCGCCGACGATGCCGAGGACTTCGCCGCGCTCCAGGGTGAGGTCGACGCCCCGCACCGCGGCGGCGCTGCCGAAGCGGACGGTGAGGTCACGGACCTCCAGTAGAGCGGTCACTCCCGTGCCTTTCGCGCCGTCGGGTCGAAGGCGTCGCGCAGCCCGTCCCCGATGAGGTTGACCGCGAGCACGAAGACCACCAGCAGCCCGGCCGCGAAGAAGAACATCCAGGGATAGGTCACCGCGGCACCGGTGTTGTCGGCGATCAGGGTGCCCAGGGAGACGTCCGGCGGCTGCACGCCGAACCCGAAGTACGACAGGGCCGTCTCGCTCATCACGGCCCCGCCGACCGCGATGGTCGCGTCGATGATCAGGAACGAGGCGATGTTGGGCAGGATGTGCCGGGCGATGATGCGCGCCGGCCGCACCCCCATGTACTGGGCGGCGCGCACGAACTCGCGCTCGCGCAGCGACAGCGTCATCGACCGCACCACCCGGGCCGTGATCATCCACGCGAAGAGGGTGAGCAGGCCGACGAACGCGAGCCATCCCGTCGCCCTCAGCCGAGGCGCCACGATCGCGATGATCAGGAAGCTCGGGAACACCAGCAGCAGATCCACCAGGAACATCAGGCCCCGGTCGGTCCAGCCGCCGAAGTAGCCCGCGCCCGCCCCCACCACGGCCGCGAGCACGGTCGCCACCAGGCCCACCAGCAACCCGATCAGCAGCGACTTCTGGAGCCCGCGCACGGTCTGCGCGAAGACGTCCTGGCCGATCCGGTTGGTGCCGAACCAGTGGTCCGCGGAGGGCGCCGCACGCAGCGCGGTGTAGTCGATGTCCGAGTAGGACCAGTGCGTCAGGAACGGCCCCGCGAAGGCCAGCACGAACAGCAGCACCACCACGACCAGTCCGGCCAGGGCGCTCTTGCGCGCAATGAACCGGCGCAGCACGGTCCTGCCGCGACTCGGCAGGGCGACCGCGCTGAGCGGCGCCTCCACGGCGTCGGCGGCGGCCGCCACCACACTCTCTGTCGTCACGTCAGCTCCTTCAGGCCCGTACCCGCGGATCGAGCGCCGCGTGCAGCACATCCGAGAGGAACCCGGAGAGCAGGACGACGACGGCGGCGAAGGTGGAGACGGCCACCACCGAGTTGATGTCGTCCTTGCCGATCGACTCCACCAGCCACTCGCCCATGCCGTGCCACCCGAAGACGATCTCGGTGAAGGTGGCCCCGGTGAACAGCGCCAGGAAGCCGTACGAGAAGTAGGTCGACATCGGGATCAGCGCGGTGCGCAGGCCGTGCCTCAGCAGCGCCCGGCTCCGGCTCAGCCCCTTGGCGCGGGCCGTGCGCAGGTAGTCGGCGCCGAGCACGTCCAGCATGGTGTTGCGCTGGTAGCGGCTGTAGGCGGCGATGGTCACCAGGCCGATGGAGAGCGTGGGCAGCAGCAGGTGCACGCCGCGGTCGCGCAGCTGCGCCAGCAGGCCGCCGTGCAGGTCGGGGTCCTTCTCGCCGGTGAACTGGATCAGGTCGGTGCCCAGCACCGAGTTCAGCTTGATGGCGCCGATCTTCAACAGCACAGCGAGCAGGAACGTCGGCGTCGACAGCAGCAGGAACGACGCGAGGGTCACCGCACGGTCGGAGATCCGGTACTGCCGCACCGCCGTCCAGGCACCGGCCAGCACGCCGACCACCGTGCCCAGCACTGTGCCCGTGATCAGCAGTCGCATGCTGACTCCCAGCCGGCGGCCCAGCTCGGCCGTCACCGAGGTGTCGTCGATGGTCCGGCCGAAGTCGCCGTGCACCGCACCGGTGATCCAGTGCCACAGCCGCTCCGGCAACGGGGTGTCGCCGTTGATGCCCAGCACCGTCAGCTGGGCGCTGACCGCCTCGGGCGACGGCGGCGGGCGGCGGCCCTCGAAGTAGGCGCGCGGATCGAGCGCCGTGGACGCGAGCACGTAGGAGATGCAGACGGCGGCCACCAGCAGAATCGCGTAGTAGCCGAGCCTTCTGGCCAGATAGGCCGTCACAGGGTGCTTCCTCTCCGCTCGCGCATATTCCGATCTTCGTATCGGAATATCGCCGGTCTGTTAAGAGAGCATGTCAGATGCCAGGAACTGCATACGGACCGGCTGTTGTGGATCTACCATCCCCTCGGCTGCGCCGCACACCCCCCGTGCAGGCGCTTGTAGGCATCCGGAGGAACGTCATGTCCAGACGATCAAGACATATCACCCTTACCGTCGCCGCCGTCTCGGCGGCGCTGGTGATGGCCGGATGCGGCTCCTCCGACGACTCCTCGGACAACGCCCGGAAGAAGGGCGCGGCGCCCGCCGTCGACGCCCAGGCCATCAACGCCCAGCCCATGTCGAACGTTCGCCAGGGCGGCCGGCTGAAGCTCTCCGTGCAGAAGTGGGTGCACCAGTACAACTGGTACCAGGTGGACGGCACCGACGGTGACGCCGTCGCGATCCTGGAGCAGGTCGAGCCGGTGCTGCTGCCGCGCGACGCCAAGGGCGTCCCGCACCCGGACCCGAACTACCTTCTCTCGGCGAAGGTCACCTCGACCAGCCCGCAGGTCGTGACGTACAAGCTCAACCCGAAGGCCAAGTGGTCCAACGGCAAGCAGATGGGCTACCGCGACTTCCAGGCCGTGTGGAAGGCCGTCAACGGCAGCAACGACCAGTACCTGGTGGCCGACTCCAGCGGATACGACCAGATCTCGAAGGTGGCCCGGGGCGCCGACGACCAGGAGGTCAAGGTCACCTTCGGCAAGCCGTACACCGACTGGCAGCGGCTCTTCCGCCCGCTGCTGCCGGCGGACGGCATCGACACGCCGGAGAAGTTCAACAAGGGCTGGATCGAGCGGATCCCGATCACCGGGGGCGCCTGGAAGATCAAGTCCTTCGACAAGACGGGCCAGACCGTCTCCACCGTGCCCGACCCCAACTGGTGGGGCCCCAAGCCCAAGCTGGACTCGATCACCTGGCGCGCCCTCGATCAGCCCGCGGACACCGAGGCCTACCTCAACAGGGAGATCGACGAGGCGCCCGCCATCCTGCCCGAGGACTACAAGCGGCTCGCCAAGGCGCCGGGCACCGACATCAGGCGCGGCGCCCGCTGGGACGAGGTGCACATCACCCTCGGCGACCGCGGTCCCCTCAAGGACCTGAAGGTCCGCCAGGCCGTGGACCTCGCCACCGACCGCAAGGGCATCGTGGCGGCCTTCGCCAAGGACCTCGACTTCCCGGTCCAGACGCTCGACAACCACTTCTTCATGCCGAACCAGGCCGGCTACAAGGCCAACGCCGGCAAGTGGGGCACCTTCGACCTCGACGGCGCCAGGAAGCTGCTCGACGAGGCGGGCTGGAAGGACAACGGGCCGGGCAAGCCGCGCACCAAGGGCGGGCAGCAGCTGAGCCTCCAGTACGTCATCTCGGCCGGCTCGTCGTCCTCTGCGCTCGACCAGGCCCAGATCGTGCAGCAGCAGCTCGGCCAGGCCGGATTCAAGATCAATATCCAGAAGGTGCCGACCGAGGACTTCTCGGACAAGTACCTGGACCGCGGCGACTTCGACCTGACCAGCTTCCGCAACGTCGACTACGTCTTCCACACCCAGCTCTACCCGACGTTCCGGCAGCCGAAGGGCAAGCAGACCTACCTGAACTTCGGCGGCATCGGCTCCCCGGAGATCGACAAGCTGCTCGGCCGGGCGGCGGGCGAGACGGACGTCGCGAAGTCCAACGCCCTCTACAACGAGGCCGACGTCAAGATCTGGGCCGAGGTGCACTCCATCGAGCTCTACCAGCGGCCTCAGATCTACGCGGTCCGCGCCGGGCTCGCGAACTTCGGCGCCAGCGGGCTGGGCGACTGGGACTTCGTGAAGATGGGGTGGCAGAAGTAGGGGCTCCTGGGAGCCTTTTCAGGGGGCCGACCCGCCGGTGGAACGGCGAGTCGGCCCCCTGGCAGCACCTCGTCAGGTGCTGGTCGGGCCGGGACCGGATCAGGAAGCCAGCCCGGCGAGCTCCGCGCCGGCCAGCAGGAAGCCGCCCACGCCGAAGTCCGCGGTGCTGTCGTAGGTGACGGGCTGGCTGGAGTCCGGCCGGTCGCCCACGCCCTGCACGTAGCCCAGGAAACCGTCGGAGTGCACGGCGGTCGCCACCAGCCCGTTCCACGCCCGGGCGGCCACCGGGAGCCAGGTGTCCCGGTCGACGAGCCCCGCACCGACCGCGTACGCCGTGCCGTAGGTGAAGAAGGAGGTGCCGCTGGTCTCCGGGCCGGGGAAGTGGTCCGGATCCGCCAGGTTGACGTTCCAGAACCCGTCCTCGCGCTGGAGGGGCCCCAGCGCCGTCACCAGCCGCACCAGGGTGTCGCGGTACTCCGCCGCGTGATCCGCGTCCTCGGGCAGGGCCTTGAGGGTCTTCACATGCCCTCCGGCCACCCACCCGTTGCCGCGGGCCCACAGCACCGGCTTTCCGTTCGGCGACTCGATCCCGCCGGGCAGGAAGTTGTCGTCGCGGTACCACAGGCCGGTGCCCGTGTCGTAGAGGCCGGGCCCGCCCTGGGCGTTCTTGGTGTGGTCGTAGAGCTTGTGGAGCTTGTCCCAGAACGCGGTGTCCTCGCGGAGCCGCCCGAAGCGTGCGAAGGGCGGCATGCCCATGTGCAGGGCGTCGTCCCACCACCAGTCGTCGTTCTTGTCCGGCTGGTCCGTGAGCATGTGCCGCAGCGTCGCCTCCGCCGCGGTGAGCTTCTGCTCGTCGGGCTCGGCCTCGTAGAGGTCGAGGTAGACCTGGATGGCGGTGTGGTTGTCCGCGTTCCGGGTGCTGGTGCCGCCGGAGATGCCGTAGGAGTGCTGCTCGGCCCAGGTGCGTGCGTAGTCGAGGTAGCGGTCGTCCTCGGTGAGCGTGTACAGGGCCATCAGCCCGCTGTAGAAGGTCGCGCGGGCCCAGGCGTTGTCGCCTGCCCCGTTCGAGGAGATCCAGTGGTCCGCGACCCGCCGCAGGACGTCGGTGATCTCGGCACGGGAGGGCAGCCGGCCGGACGGGGGCTCGGCCGCCGCGGCGCTGCGGCGGGTGCCCGGGAAGGCGCCGAGGACCGGAACCGCCACCGCCAGCGCGGCGCCTCCGAGCAGGAGCCGTCGTCTATCCATGTGAACCACCTTCATGAGTGGGGGATCACACATCATGAAGGTCCGTACCTTTGTTCGTCCATGGTGCGGCGGTCACTTGCGCGTTACTTGCGCGCGCCGGGGGAGCGCCCCCGGCGCATCCTGGATGGATTCATTCTGTTAAGTGACGTTCACATGGCGGAACTTGCCGGGGTTCGGTGGCGGCCAGCAGGCCGGGTAGGGAACCGGGGGCTACGGTCCCGCGCGGGGCTCCGCCCGGAACGGCGCTCAGGCTCCCGGTTGCCGGGGCGGAACCGGGAGCTGCCCTGCGCCCTCGCCGGGGTCCGGCTCCCGTGCCCCCGCCAGATGCGCCGGCACCCGGGGCTCGGGAAGCGTCCGGAACAGCAACCAGCTCAGTACGGGCATCAGCGACAGCGGCAGCAGCGCCGCCTGGAGGGAGGTCGCGTCGGCGAGGCCTCCGAGGAGGGGGCTGGCCAGGCCGCCGACGCTGACGGTGAGTCCGAGGGTGACGCCGCTGGCGGTGCCCACGCGGGACGGCAGATAGTCCTGGCCGAGGGTGACCTGAAGTGAGAAGGGCACGTACAGCCCGATCGAGGCGAGCGCCACGAAGAGATAGAGCACCGGGCCCGGCACGGTGACCAGCCCCGCCACGGCGACGGCCGCGGCCAGATAGGACCAGCGGGCGACGGCCACCCGGTCCCAGCGTCCGGCGAGCCTCCCGCCCAGCACCGAGCCCACCGCACCGCCGAGGTAGAGCACGAAGAGCGCCGCGGTGCCGGCCGCCGTGCCGCCCCCCAGGCGCTGGCCGGCGTAGAGCGAGACGAAGGTGCTCAGTCCGGTGAAGACGACCGACCGGCAGACCACCGCGAGGGACAGCCTCACGAACGACGCCCGGTCGTCGGAGCCCGCCGGCACCCGGGAGCCGCCGCCGGCGCCGCCCGGGACGCGCAGGGAGCGAAGCACCGGCAGGCACAGCACGCTCCCGGCCACGGCGGGCACCACGAGCAGCGGCGACAGCCGCAGGCCGAAGCCGGTGGAGACGACAGCCGAGACCAGCAGCGGCGCCAGCGCGAAGCCGAGGTTCCCGCCGAGGGAGAACCAGCTCATCCCGCTGTGGCTGCCGCGGCTGGCGAGCCGCGCGACGCGCGCGGACTCGGGGTGGTAGGCCGCCACCCCCAGCCCCGAGGCGGCCACACACGCCAGCGTCGGCACGTAGCCCTCGCACACCCCGCTCACGGCGACCCCCAGACCGCCCAGCAAGGTGCTCACCGGCAGCAGCCACGGCATCGCCCAACGGTCGGTGAGCAGCCCGAACACGGGTTGCACCACCGAGGAGAGCACCGACGCGGCGAGCACCACACCGGACACCGCGGCGTAGCTGTAGGCGCGTTCGGCCACGAAGAAGGGCACCAGGGACGCCACCGCACCCTGGTAGACGTCCACGCAGCCGTGCCCGACCGACAACATGAGGATCGACGTGTTCCTGCGCACCGCACCATCGTCGGCGGCACACCCCCTGTCGTACTTCCAATAAACTGCCAATCGATGACGCAGACCCGCCATGTGCCGCTCGCCCCCACCCGGACCCAGCGGCTGACCACCGGAACCGGTATCGACGCCCACCGGCACGACGACCACCAGATCGCCTACGCCGGGCGCGGCGTGCTGACCGTGACGACCAGCACCGGCACCTGGGTGGCCCCGGCGACGCGGGCCATCTGGATACCCGCGGGCACCGTGCACGCCCACCAGGCGCACGGCGACGTGGAACTCCACCTCGTCGGCCTGCCCGCCGCCGACAACCCGCTCGCGCTGGACGAGCCGACCGTGCTGGCCGTCGCCCCCCTGCTCCGCGAGCTCCTCCTCGCCCACACCCGGCCGCCGCTGGAGGACAGCCCCGAGCGCACCCGGCTCCGCGCCGTCCTGCTGGACCGGTTGCGGGCCTCGCCGCAGCAGCCGCTCCGGCTGCCCGCGCCCACCTCGCCCCGCCTCAGGGAAGTGTGCGCCCTGCTCCACGCCGATCCGGCGGACAACCGCACGCTGGCCACGCTGGGCAGGGCGGTCGGCGCGAGCGACCGCACCCTCTCACGGCTGTTCCAGGCGGACCTCGGCATGACGTTCCCCCAGTGGCGCACCCAACTGCGCCTGCACCACGCCCTCGTGCTGCTCGCGGAAGGAACCCCGGTGACGACCGTGGCCCACCGGTGCGGGTGGTCGTCCGCCAGCGCGTTCATCGACGTCTTCCACCGCACCTTCGGCCACACCCCGGGTGCGTACCGGCGCCGACCGCCGCGCTGAACCGCTGCCGGCCTGCCGCCGTCGTATCCCCCACGAACCGAGAACGGCGCCATGGCGTCCGGCGTGTGGCCCGGGGACGGGATGCGCGCGCTCCACCTGACCGAGAACGGACGGCCACGCGGCCGGACAACCGAGGCGCCGTTCACCACACCCGCCCGGCGCCCCGGTGCTCACCCGGCCCGCTCAGGCCATGCCGTCCGCGTCCGGTGCCTGTCCGGCCTCGCGCGGGCTGTCCGCGTGCGCGGTGTCGTCCGGCAGGCCGAGCAGGGTCTCGACGTCCTCCGACCGGTAGGGTGTGGGCCCGTTCCACTCCAGGAGCAGCACGGTGGCGTCGTCGTTCAGGCGCCCCTCGTGGTGCCTGCGGTGCAGCAGGATCAGCCGGCGCAGGGTCTCGGGGGCGGGCAGGCTGGCGGTCTGGTGCCGGGCGACGAAGTCCGTGACGCGGGCCAGCCCGAACTCCTCGCCCCGCCGGTTGCGGGCCTCGGTGACGCCGTCGGTGTAGAGCAGCAGCCTGTCCCCGGGCTGGAGGCGGGTCTGGCAGAGCGTCGCGGACAGGCCCAGCCCGGTGCCCATCGGTGGCGCCGGCGGGCAGTGCAGGAAAGCCGTGTCGCCCTGGCGGAGCACCACCGGTGGAAGATGGCCGAGGTTGGTCCAGCTGAACTCCCCGGTGCGCGCGTTCAACTCCGCCAGGACGCCGGTGGCGTACCGGGCACCGTCGAACTGCTCGACCAGGGCGGCCTCGATCGCCTCTGCCGCCTCCAGGATTCCGCTCTGATGCCTCCGGTGGTTGCGGGCCGCGGCCAGGGCGAGGGTCGCGGTGAGGCCGGCGGCGGTGTCGTGGCCCATGGCGTCGAACAGGCTCAGATGGACCACCTCCCCGGCCACGCCGTAGTCGAACGCGTCGCCGCTGACCTCGTAGGCAGGCTCCATCAGCGCGCTGATCAGCACCCGGCCGGTCGTCAGGGTGTGCTGCGGCATCAGGCGCCACGCCATCTCGGCGGCCACGTTCATGCCGCGGCGCCGCACCAGCCGCGCGTACGAGTCGCTGGCGCTCCGCTTGCTCGCCAGCAGCAGTGCGAGCAGCGCCGCCAGGCCCCGGAGCCGCTTCACCGCGCCGGCGTCGTCGCCGATGTCGGCATCGGCCGCGACCCTCGCCACCCCGAGCCGTTCCGTGCCTTCCAGCAGCGGCACCCACCAGCGGTGCCGCGGCTGCTGCCCGCCGGCCGCCTCGTCCGGGTCCGCGACGATCCGCCCCAGCTGGAAGGCCCGGCCGGCCACGCTGTCGTCGACCCGCAGCGCGGACGGATACCCCCGTGCCCGCCGGGAGGCGTCGCCGGTGCGGGGGGCCAGCAGCGACAGCACGGTCTGCTGGAGGTCGGCGACGTAGATCAGTACCTCTGGCCAACCGGCGCGCGGGACATGCTCCGCGACCACGTCCGGAAGCTCTTCCAGGGTGATCGTATGGCTGGCGGTGAGGAGGTCGCCGAGGACCTGTTCGTGGTCGGCCGCGCTGGGCATACGCACTCCTCTCTCACCGGGCGGACGGCCCGTCACCCGCGTCGGACCACGCCCGCGCGGCGCCGGGACCACCGCGGCCGGCACCGCGGAGGGCCGTGCGACCGGCACGGTCACAGGCCACGCGATCGGGCGCTCCGCGCGGCCACCGGACCCTCGGGCGGCCATGCGCACCGGCGCCCTCCGCCGACCAGGCGATCTACCCGCCGCTGGGCGCCGGTACCGCGCCAGGGCCGGAAGGTGCCCGGACGAGTGCCACCACGAGGGCCATTCGGCGTCTCGCGCGGCGCCCGCCCCACCCATCGGCCGTGAGGCGGACGTGACGGACGTGAGGCGGACGTGAGGTGACGCCATCGCCGCCCGCCGCCGGCGCGGGCGCGTTCGCCGGCGCCGGCGGCGGGCGGCTCGGTGGGTCCGGCTCAGCCGTTCCTACTTGAAGCCGACGGGCGCGTGCGGCACGTACGCGGCCTCCAGGTAGGCGGCGTCCTCGTCGTCGAGCGTCAGGTCCACGCCCGCGAGGAGGGCGTCCAGCTGCTCGGCACGGGACACCCCGATGATCGGCGCGGTCACCGCGGGATTGCGCAGCACCCAGGCCAGCGCCACGCTCGCCGGTGCCACCCCGCGCCGCTCGGCGACCTCAAGGACCCGCTCGGTGATGACGCGGTCCTCCTCCCCGTACAGCGTCTTGCCGAACTCGTCCGTCTCGGACCTGGCCGTCGCCGAGTCCCACGGACGCGTGAGCCGCCCGCGCGCCAGCGGGCTCCACGGGATGACACCGATGCCCTCGTCCGCGCAGAGCGGCAGCATCTCGCGCTCCTCCTCGCGGTGCAGGAGGTTGTAGTGGTTCTGCATGGACACGAAGCGCGTCCAGCCGTGCAGGTCGGCCAGGTGGAGCGCCTTGGAGAACTGCCAGGCGTACATCGACGACGCGCCTATGTAGCGGGCCTTTCCGGCCTTCACCACGTCGTGGAGGGCCTCCAGCGTCTCCTCTATCGGCGTCTCGTAGTCCCAGCGGTGGATCTGGTACAGATCGACGTGGTCGACCTGGAGCCGGCGCAGGCTGTTGTCCATCTCCGCGAGGATCGCCCTGCGGGACAGGCCCGCGCCGTTCGGCCCCGGACGCATCCGGCTGAAGACCTTCGTCGCTATGACCACGTCGTCGCGCCGGGTCCCGAGGTCGCGCAGCGCCTGGCCGACGATCTCCTCGCTGGAACCGTCGGAGTAGGTGTTGGCGGTGTCGAGGAAGTTGATCCCGGCGTCCAGCGCCTTGCGGATGATGGAGCGGCTGGCGTCGAGGTCGAGCGTCCAGTCGTGCTTGCCCCGCGTCGGATCCCCGAAGCTCATACAGCCCAGGCTCAGCGCCGAGACCTGAAGTCCGGTCGATCCCAGTCGTGTGTAGCGCATGCCGGTGTGCTCCTAGTGTCGAAGGAGTTTCGCGTCCTGCCGGCCGCGCAGAGCCGGTGCCCCTTTCGGGGGACACCGGCATACTGCACGGTACGTGTACCGTGCAGCCTAGTGCTGGGATGCGCTGGTGCTGAGGCCCCTTGCGGGACCGGATACACGGCAGCGGATGAGGAGTTGGCCACGCGACGGTGGGTCAGGCCCGCTCTTGCGGCCCTTGCGCGCGCTGCTGCCGCTCGCTCGCGTCAGTCTTCGCTGTCGCTGTCGCTGTCGCTGTCGCTGTCGCTGTCGCTGTCGCTGTCGCTGTCGCTGTCGGCGTTGGGGTTGCCGTTGCCGCTTGTCCGGTTGCCGCCGTCCGTCCGGTCCTCGCCGTCCGTGCCACCGTCCGTGCGGTCGTCGGCGTCTGGCCGATCAGCTGGGTCTGCGTGGTCGTCGGGATCTGTCCGGCCGTCGGCGTCCGTGCTGTTGCCGCCGTCCGCCTGCTGATCGGCCTCCGGTCGGCCCCCGTCGTCCTCGCGATCCCCGTCGTCCTCCCGATCCTTGCCCTCCTCGCCGTCTCCGCCGTTTCCGCCGTCCTCGCGCTCCTCGCGGTCCTCCTCGCGCTTCTCCCGCCGGTGGCGGCGGATGCGGCGGGCGAGCAGCGCCGCCACGAGGACGGCCGTGGCGATGAGCAGCCAGAGCTCGGAGTCCCGGATGGCCGGATACAGCGACGAGATGTGCTGGCCTGCCAGATAGCCGACGGACACCCAGGTGCCGACCCACAAGGCGGCCCCCACCGCGTTGTAGACGAGGAAGCGCCGCCAGGGCATGTGGACGATGCCCGCGATGAGCCCGTTCACCTCGCGCATGCCCTCGATGAACCGGGCCGCGACGATCACCTTGCCGCCGTGCCGGCCGAAGAAGTCCTCCGCCTTGGCGACCCTGCGCGGCGGCAGGAACACGTACTTGCCGTAGCGCGCCACCAGCTTCCGGCCGGCGGTCCTGCCGATCCAGTACCCCATGTTGTCGCCCAGGACGGCGGCGATCCAGGCGATGCCCGCCACGCCGAAGACGTTCAGCCGTCCGGCACCGGCGTAGATGGCGGCGACGATCATGACCGTCTCGCCCGGCAGTGGGATGCCCAGGTCCTCCACGCCCACGAGGGCGCCGACCGCCAGGTAGCCCCAGTGGTCCAGAAGCGGTGCGAGATCGGCCAGGACGCCGGGGAGGGGCGGCATCCCCGCCATGGCGGTCTCCTCCGAAGTGCGGTCATTGCGACACGGCCGGCCCGGTCCGCCACCAGGGCGCCCACGGGCCCGCCGGGCGGGGCGCCGCGCCGGGTGCGACAAAGCCGACCTTTTACGGTACCTCGGCATGCGGCGGTGCCCCGGCCGTGAAGCCCGTGGACGACGCTCCGCTCACCCCGGCGGCTCCGCCGGCGAGCGGCACGGTGCCGTATCGCGGTTGTCGCGGCCGGCACCGAGCATGGAACTGGACCCGGGCCCGGCGGCCGGCCCGCACCGCAGCGGCGCGTACCGCAGGCCACCTGCCGGTCACGTTGCCAGGTCGCGACCGGGCGCGGCATGGCCGAGGCCGTGCACGCACCGCGCCGCTGCCGCGGAGAAGTGCGCCCTTGACCGGCGGAACCGCTCCCCGGGACCGTGTGACACGCGCACGCTGTACGGGAGGACGCGACGGATGGTGACGATCACCGACGGCAGGACCGGCCGGCCCGCCGAGGTGCCCTCGGCCCGGCACGGGCTGCTGCGGCTCTGCGAACACCTGGCCATGCCCGGCGGGGCTCCCGGCACCGGCGACATGCGCGTCGTCGTGGTCGGTGACGTTCTGCTGCGCGTCCTGGAGCGCACCGGTGTGCAGGTGGCCATGGTGTGGGACGTCCCGGACGGCACGGCGGCGGAGAGCCCGGCGCCGTTCCACCCGGTTGTGGCGGCCCTCGGCGCCCACCCGCCGTCGGACGTGGTCCGCGGGGCCGGCGTCACGGCCGCGCTCGGGGGCCAACCGGACGTCCGGGTGGGCCCGGCGCCGGGCGGGAACGACGGCCCCGGCGGGAACGGCAGCACGGACGGCAACGGCAGCACGCGCGGCAGCACAGGCGGCGCCGCGGGCGGAGGCGGCGGGGAGGGCGCCTGGCTCAGGATCGGCCCGGCCACAGCGGAGCCCCTTCCCGCGCCGGAGCAGGGCGGCTCCGATCTGCTCGCGGTCAGGCTGGCCCTGCTCGACCTCCCGCACGGGGACCCCGCGAAGCTCGACCGGCGCTCCCTCGAAGCGGCAGACGAGGAGCTGCGCCGCTGGCGCGCGCTGACCGCCCGGTGGGCCACCAGCCCCTCGCGCCCCGTCCCGCCGGAGCTGCGCCGGCAGGCCGAGTCCCGCCTCGCGGACGACCTCGACACCCGCGCCGTGCTGGACCTGCTGCGGGAGATCGCCACCAGCGATGCCGTTCCCGACGGCGTCAAGTTCGAGACCTTCGCCCTCCTCGACGGCGTCCTGGGCCTCGAACTGGCACGGGAAGTCGGCTGACCCGCCTCCGCTCCGATCAGAAGCCGGCCGCGGCGGCCTCGGCGACGCTCTGGTCCTGCTCCCCGGACCCGCCGCTGACGCCGACGCCGCCGAGAACGTGGCCGTCGTGCCGGAGCGGGATGCCGCCGGCGAAGATCATCACCCGGCCCTGGTTGGAGCCGCTGATCCCGAAGAACTGCTCGCCCGGGCCCGCCGCCCCGGCGAGGTCGGCGGTCGTGATGTCGAAGGCCCGCGAGGTGAAGGCCTTGTTGATGGCGATGTCGACGCTGCCGATCCACGCACCGTCCATCCGGATGTGCGCGACCAGATTGCCGCCGGCGTCCACGACGGCGATGTTGCTCGGCTGCCCGAGCTCCCGGGCCCGCGCCTCGCCCGCGTCGATGATCCGGCGGGCGTCCTCCAGGGAGATGGTCTCGATGGTCTGCATGCTCGGCTCCTTCCCGGCGAAGTGGGCTTGGGACGGCCACACGGGCAAGGGGTGCCCACTCTGGGAGGGGTAAATCGGGTGGAGTATCGGATGAGGTCGCTATATGCGCTATATACGGTCATAAACATTGACGCGCGGTGATGGCTCCCGCATACGCCCTGTGGCCTCTCACCGCGCCGCACGCCGCGACCGTGGCGCCCCCGGCGGGCCGCGGCAGATGACGCCGGCGGACGCGGGCGGGCGGGCCCCGGCGGAAGGGCCCCAGCCTCTGGTCACCGCGTCGGTGTGCTCGCCGCTCTCGTGGGGAATTCCTCGTTGCCGAGGACGAGCAGCAGCTGCAGCCGCTCGCGGGCCTCGGCGTTCGCCGGCGTCAGCACCAGCATCTGCTGGCCCTGGTCGGGAGTGACCAGGGTCTCGCAGTCCATCACCAGCCGGCCCACCCTCGGGTGCACCAGCGTCTTGCGGTCGGCGCGCCGCACCGCCACCTCGTGCTCGGCCCACAGCCTGCGGAAGTCGGCGCTCGCGGCCTGCAACCGGTCGACGAGTCCGGCGACCGCGGGATCGTCGGAACGGCGGCCGGCGGCTGCGCGCAGGTCGGCCACGATATGGCGGGCATGGTGCTCCTGCTCGTCGGGGGAGTGCACGGCGCGGACCGCGGGGTCGGTGAACCAGCGGTACACGAGATAGCGCCGGTCACCGCTGTGGCGGGTGTGATCGCCGGTCAGCAGGACCGACGCCCGGTTCTGCGCGAGGACCTCGCTCAGGTCGGACATCACCAGGGCCGGGGTGTCGCGGAGCAGGTCGAGCATGCGGATCAGCCCCGCGCGGGCCAGGCGGGCCACCCCCTCGGCGGGCGGTGGCCGGTGGCCGGCCAGGTGGAACAGGTGGTCCCGCTCGTCGTCGGAGAGCCGCAGCGCCCGGCCCAGCGCGCCGAGCAGCTGCGGCGAGGGCTGGCTGCTGCGGCCCTGCTCCAGGCGGACGACGTAGTCCACCGACATGCCGGCGAGCATGGCGACCTCTTCCCGGCGCAGGCCTGTCGTGCGGCGGCGGTGGCTGTCGGCGATGCCGACCTCGGCCGGGCTGATCGCCTCGCGGCGATGGCGCAGGAAGTCGGCGAGCTGGTCACGTTGCATGCCTCCATGGTCCATCGGGCAGGCGAACCGATCCAGGGAGCGGCACTCCCATGATGAACGCTCCGCTCCCAGGCACCGCCGGGGCCGGCGCAGAGTGGGTGACGGATCGACCACGAAGGAGAACCTGATGCAGATACGCACCCTCGGCAGCACCGGTCCGGCCGTGTCCGCGCTGGGCCTCGGCGCCATGGGCATGTCCGGCGCCTACGGTGCGGCCGACCGCGCGGAGAGCCTCGCCACCGTGCGGGCCGCGCTGGACGCCGGTGTCACGCTGATCGACACCGGCGACTTCTACGCCATGGGCCACAACGAGATGCTGCTCGCCGAGGCGTTGCGCGGCCGGGACCGCGACAGCTACCTGTTGAGCGTCAAGTTCGGGGTGCGGCGGGGGGCGGACGGGGCGTTTCTCGGGCAGGACTGCCGTCCCGAGTCGGTGAAGAACTTCCTCGCGTACTCGCTGACCCGGCTGGGCACCGACCACATCGACGTCTACCGCCCCGCCCGGCTGGACCCGGCGGTACCGGTCGAGGAGACGGTGGGCGCGATCAAGGAGCTGGTCGACGCCGGATACGTGCGGCACATCGGCCTGTCGGAGGTCGGCTCGGCGACGATCCGCCGGGCGCACGCCGTGCACCCCGTCGCCGATCTCCAGATCGAGTACTCGCTGATCTCCCGCGGGGTGGAGGCGGACGTCCTGCCCACGCTGCGGGAGCTCGGCATCGGCATGACCGCGTACGGCGTCCTCGGCCGCGGCCTCATCTCCGGCCACTGGTCCGCGGGCCGCGCCGCGGGCCCCGGTGACGGCCGCGTCCACAGCCCCCGGTTCTCGGGCGAGAACGTGGGACACAACCTCGCCCTCGTGGAAGCCCTGCGCCGGGTCGCCGGGACGAAGGGGTGCACCGTCGCCCAGCTGGCCATCGCCTGGGTGGCCGCCCGAGGCGAGGACATCGTGCCGCTCGTCGGCGCCCGCACCCGCGAGCGGCTGGCCGAGGCGCTGCCCGCGATGGAGCTGCACCTCACCGCGGACGACTTCGCCGAGATCGAGAAGGCGGTGCCCCTGGGCGCGGCGCGCGGCGACCGTTACCCGTCCGCGCTCATGTCCGGCCTCGACGTGGGTAACTGAGCCGGGCTCCCGGACCCGGTGGGGAAGGGGCCCGACCCTCCTGCCCTACTTGCCGGAGTAGGGCAGGAGGGCCATCTCACGGGCGTTCTTGATGGCCGCGGCGACCTGGCGCTGCTGCTGGGCGGTGAGGTGGGTGACGCGGCGGCTGCGGATCTTCCCGCGGTCGGAGATGAACTTCCGCAGCAGATCGGTGTCCTTGTAGTCGACGTAGGTGATGCCGGCGGCATCGAGCGGGTTGGAGCGGCGCTTGGCCGGCTTGGGGGTGCCCTTGCTGCGGGTCATGCGGATTCCTCCGAGTGGTGGGAAGCGGTGGGTGGGGAGCGGTAGCGGAGCAGGAGAGTGGGGTCAGGCGGGGTCGAGCAGCCAGTCGAAGGCCCCGGGCAGGCGTTGCCACGCCTGTGGACCGGCCGCGTACTCGGCATCGGTGAGCAGGCAGGAGTCCAGGAGCCGTGCGACACCGGTGCGGTCGAGGCCGGGGGACGTGAAGACGAGGTGCTGGCAGCGGTCTCCGTGCTCCGCGTGCCAGTCCAGGGCGGCGGCCGCCCGCCGTACCGGGGGAACCATCTCCCAGGCGGCGTCGGGCAGCGAGGCGAGCCAGGGGCCCGTGCTCTCGACGCAGAGAGCACCGCCGGCGGAGTCCCAGGAGAGCAGCGTGTCCGGCCGGTCGGCGAGCCAGAAGCGGCCCCTGCTGCGCGCCGCAGCGCAGCACAGGTCCTCCAGCGCCTGGTGGAGCCGTTCGGAGTGGAAGGGCCGGCTGCGATGCCAGACCAGGGTGGTGACGCCCGCCTCGTCGGCCTCCTGCGGCAGCAGTGCGGAAGCGGGGTGCTGCGCAGCGGCAGCGGCCTGAACGTCGAAGCCGGTGAACGCGAGCCGTGCGAGCTCGTGGCCGGACGCGAGGACGTGGCGCGCCGTGGGGTGCAGCTGGGCCAGCAGGGCGTGGTCCTGATCGTCCGCGTCCTCACCGTCCACGAGGGCGAGGACGGGGGCGTACTCCAGCTGCCGTGCGAACGTGTCCGCGACGGTGCGCTGGTCCGTCGCCGCCGCGGCGAGACCGACGTCCGCCAGGTCGTCGCCGTTCGCGAGGAAGGGCAGGACGAGCGCCGGGTCGATCGCCGTGATCACGTTGGTGAGCGCCAGAACGTCCCCGCTGTGCTCGGCGACGACTTCGGCCATGGCCTTGGGCTCGACCGAGTCCCACAGGTCGATGATCGCCAGCCGCGCCAGTCCGTGCGAGGCCAGGCGTCGCAGCTCCGGGACGAGGTCCTCGCGCAGTGCGCAGCACGCGCAGTCGTTGACCAGCGGAGCGTCGCCCGACGCGAGGACGCCTGAAGCGTCGCGGACGTGTCGCCGTACGGTTCCCGCGCCCGCGGTGGCCAGGTCGTGGTGGAGGGCCACGCTGCCCGGCACGGCCTTGAGCAGCCGGTCGACGACCTGGGCGCGGGCATCGGAGTGCAGGCCGCCCACGAGGACGACCGGCATCCGGCCCTCCGCCCGCATCACCGGGCCCCGACGCGGCCGTTGCGGCGCCCGAGGGCGTCCGTCCGGCGCGGTGTGCATGGGGGGCGGCGCTGGGTGCCGCGGAGGTTCTTGCGGGCCATGTGGGTGTCGCCGGTTCCCGCGGCGGGGCGGGGTCCGACGACCGGGCGGAGTTCGTTGCGAGCCATGGACGCTAGTATATGGGAATGATTTCCATTATCGATAGCCGGTCACGGCTGTCCGTATCGAGAGAGGCAGGTCGTCCCATGTCCGCCCACTGCCAACTGACCGGCGCCCGGCCGGTCTTCGGCAACCGCATCTCGCACTCGCACCGGCGCACCTCACGCCGCTTCGACCCGAACATCCAGCGCAAGCGGTACTGGCTGCCGGGCGAGGGCCGTTACGTGCGGCTGTCGCTGAGCGCCCGGGGCATCAAGATCGTCGACGCCATCGGCGTGGAGGCGGCGGTCGCCCGTATCCGCGCCCGGGGGGTGAAGGTCTGATGGCCAGGCGGAGCAAGATCGCGAAGAACGAGAGGCGCAAGGCCGTGGTCGCGCGGTACGCCGCCCGGCGCGCCGAGCTGAAGGAGATCATCCGGTGCCCCTCCTCGACCGAGGCCGAGCGCGGGGCCGCGTTCGCCGAACTCCGCCGCCAGCCGCGCGACGCCAGTGCCACCCGCGTCCGCAACCGCGACGGCGTGGACGGCCGCCCGCGCGGCTACCTGGGGAAGTTCGGGCTCTCCCGGATCAGGGTGCGGCAGCAGGCCCACGCCGGCTTCCTGCCCGGTGTCACCAAGTCATCGTGGTGAGAACCGCCCCGGCGTCCTGACGGAGTGGCCCGGGGCACGGGACAGGGTCCCCGGGCCACTCCGCCCGGGGCCCGCACGTCCTGCACGTCCTGCACCGTGCCCCTGCCGCCGGGACGCACGGGGACCCGGTACAGGATGGTCGGGCCGGTCGGATGCGCGCCGGAGGCGAGCAGGGTACGCAGGCACCGCCCGGCGCGGACGCGGCCGAAGGAGTGGGGACATGGGCACGGCACAGGCGCCCGGGACGGCCGGCGGGTTGCGGCGCCGGCTCGGCCTGCTGGACGCGGTGGTGATCGGTCTCGGCTCGATGATCGGCGCCGGGATCTTCGCCGCCCTCGGGCCGGCCGCACGCGCCGCCGGGTCGGGCCTGCTTCCGGGCCTCGCCCTGGCCGCCCTGGTCGCCTACTGCAACGCCAACTCCTCGGCGCGGCTGGCCGTCCGCTACCCGTCCTCCGGCGGCACCTACGTCTACGGCCGCGCACGCCTCGGCGACTTCTGGGGATACCTCGCCGGGTGGGCCTTCGTGACCGGCAAGACCGCCTCCTGCGCGGCGATGGCGCTCACCGTCGGCGCCTACGCCTGGCCGCAGCAGGCGCATGCTGTGGCGGCGGCCTCGGTGGTGGCGCTGACCGTGTTGAACTACAGCGGGGTGCAGAAATCAGCACTCGTCACCCGGGGCATCGTGGCCGCGGTCCTCGCCGTGCTCGCCGCCGTGGCCGTCACCACGCTCACCTCCGGCACGGCCGACGCATCACGGCTCGACATCACCCGCGGCGCCGGACTGCCGGGAGTGCTCCAGGCCGCCGGTCTGCTCTTCTTCGCGTTCGCCGGCTACGCGCGCATCGCCACCCTCGGCGAGGAGGTCCGCGACCCGGAGCGCACCATCCCCAAGGCCATCCCCATGGCGCTGGGCATCACCCTCGTCGTCTACGCGGTGGTGGCCGTCGCCGCGCTCACCGTGCTGGGGCCCGAGGGGCTCGGGCACTCCACGGCGCCGCTCTCGGACGCCGTCCGGGCGGCGGGCGCGGACGGTCTCGCGCCGGTGGTGCGCGCCGGGGCCGCCCTCGCCGCACTCGGCTCGCTGCTCGCCCTGATCCTGGGCGTCTCCCGGACCACCCTCGCGATGGCCAGGGACCGGTACCTGCCGGGCGCCCTGGCCGCGATGCACCCGCGGTTCGGCGTGCCGCACCGCGCCGAGCTGGTGGTCGGCGCGGTGGTGGCGGTGCTCTCGGCGGTCGCGGACGTGCGCGGGGCGATCGGCTTCTCGTCGTTCGGCGTACTGGCGTACTACGCGGTCGCGAACGCCTCGGCGTGGACGCTGCCGCCCGCCGGACGCCGGGCCGCGCGCACCGTGCCCGCGGCCGGCCTGGCCGGCTGCCTGGTCCTCGCCTTCGCCCTGCCGCCCTCCTCGGTGCTCCGGGGCGGCGCGGTGCTGGCCGCCGGCGCCGCCCTCTACGCCCTGCGCCGGGCCGTCACCGGGCGCCGGGCGGAGTAGGGGAACGCCGGCCGGCGGCAGCCGTCACGACGGGGCGTGGCCGAGCACCCCGCGGGCCAGCGCGGCGAGCGCCCGCCGGTCCTCCGCGAGGGCCTGCCTGCCCGCCGTGGTCGCGCGGTACAGCCGCCTGACCCGGCCGCCGACCGCCCGCTGCGCGGACACGAGCAGTCCGTCCGCCTCCAGCCGGTGCAGCGTCGGGTACAGGGTGCCGGGGCTGATGTGGTGCCCGTGCCTGGCCGGCTCCCCGGTCATCCACGCGCCGTGGATCTCCCCCTCGGCCGCATGGTGCAGGATGTGCAGCCGCACCGCTCCCCGCTGGAACTCCCGCACTCCTCGAACCTCCACGCTCGGGCCGGCCGTGACGGAACCGATATCGGCCGCCGATCCTATGCCCGGCACGGGGCCCTCGACCTGCCCGGCAACCCCGGAACGATCAATTCCGGCCGGGTGCGGGAGGCACCGCCGACGCGCCCCGGCGGCGCCGGCGTGCTTGCCTGGGAGGATGAGCGTCCACCTCGGCACGTCGGGATGGCAGTACAGGCACTGGCGGGACGTCCTGTACCCGGGCGACGTCCCCCAGCGGCTGTGGCTGGAGGAGTTCGCCAAGGGGTTCGCCACGGTCGAGCTGAACAACGCCTTCTACCGCCTCCCGGACCGCGAGGCGTTCGCCGCCTGGCGGGACCGTACGCCCGAGCACTTCACGATGGCCGTCAAGGCGAGCCGCTACCTCACCCACATCAGGCGCCTGCGCGAACCCGGCGAACCGGTACGGCGGCTGATGAGCCATGCCGAGGGGCTCGGCGACCGGCTGGGCCCGGTCCTGCTCCAGCTCCCGCCCACGCTGACCGCCGACGCGGAGCTCCTGGACACCTGTCTGCGCTGCTTCCCGTCCGGCGTCCGGGTGGCGGTGGAGACCCGGCACCCCTCGTGGGACGTGCCCGAGGTGCGCGACGTGCTGGTGGCCCGCGGCGCCGCCCTGTGCTGGGCCGACGCCCGGTCCCGGCCGGTCAGCCCGCTCTGGCGGACCGCGGACTGGGGCTACCTGCGGCTGCACGAGGGCGGCGCGAGTCCCTGGCCGCGCTACGGCCGGCGCGCGCTGGACAGCTGGGCCGGGCGGATCGCCGGGACCTGGCCGGACACGGCTGACGTCTACGTGTACTTCAACAACGACCCGGGTGGCGCCGCGGTCCACGACGCCGTCACGTTCGCCCGCGCCGTCCGGGCCCTCGGCCGCACGGTCAGCCGCGTCCCCCGGGATCTGCCCGGCTGACGGGACCGCAGGGGATCGCGGGGCGGTCGGGAACCGTAGGACGTTCAGGAACCCCGGGACAGTCCGGGACCGCAGCACTGCCGGGAATCGCGGGACCGCCAGGAACCGCACGAGGGTCCGGCACCGCACGAGGGTCCGGCACCGCACGAGGGTCCGGCACCGCTCCGGCGCCGGTGCGTGCGCCGGGAGAGCGCCCGCCCCACCCCGCGGGGGTCCGGGCGCGTGCGAAGTGGCCCCCGGGGAGCGGCTAGAGTAGGGGAATGGCGGTTCCTGAATTGGTCCGGATTGTCTCGCGTGACTCGCCGATGGCGCTGGCGCAGGTCGAACGGGTGCGCGCGGAGCTCGCCGCCCACCACCCCGGGCTGGCGACCGAAGTCGTCCCGGTCAAGACGACCGGCGACAAGTGGATGGGCGCCCTCTCCCAGGTGGAGGGCAAGGGCGCGTTCACCAAAGAGGTCGACGCCGCCCTGCTGGCCGGCGAGGCCGACCTCGCCGTGCACTGCGTCAAGGACGTCCCCGCCGACCGGCCGCTCCCCGCGGGCACCGTCTTCGCCGCCTTCCTGAAGCGCGACGACATCCGGGACGCCCTCATCCACCCGGACGGCCTCACCCTCGACCAGCTCCCGGCCGGCACCCGCGTGGGCACCTCCGCCGTGCGCCGCCAGGCTCAGCTGGCCGCCCTCCGGCCCGACCTGGAGTGCGTGCCGATGCGCGGCAACGTCGGCCGCCGCCTGGAGCGCCTCGCCGCCGGAGACGCCGACGCCCTGCTGCTGGCCGCGTGCGGCCTAGAACGCCTCGGCCGCACCGAGCTGATCAGCGACCTGCTCCCGGCCGAGCTGATGATGCCTCCGGTGGGAGCGGGCATCCTGGCCCTCCAGTGCCGCGAGGACGACACCGACCTGATCGACGCGATCAGCGATCTCAACGACTCCGCGACCTACCGCGAGGCGACGGCCGAACGCATGCTGCTGCACGTCCTCCAGGGCCACTGCAACAGCCCCATCGCCGGCTACGCGCGCAACGAGCACGACGGCAACCTCTCCCTGCGCGCCTGCGTGTTCAGCCCGGACGGCAAGACGGTCCTCCCGGCCCACGAGTGGGCGGGCCGCCTCGACCCGGCGACGCTCGGCACGTCCGTCGCCGTGGCCCTGCTGCGCCAGGGCGCCCGCGAGCTGATCGACTCCATCGACCACTGACCCGCGCCACGGCCCACCGGGCGCCGGCAGCCGGAGGCCGCAGTGCCCGGCACCGGCGGCACCACGGCACGTGGACGAGACAGAAGCCGCTCCGGCGGGCCCGGAGCGGCCCGCCGGTGTCAGCCGCGCAGATTCCGGGAGAACCGGCGCAGGACGTGTACCACGCGGACGACCGCCAGCGCCGCGGCCACGAACCCGCCGGCGAGCAGCAGCGTCCGCTCGACCCCGGAGGGCAGGTCCCACACGGCGACCGGACCCGCGATGGCCCCGAACACCAGGACGGCCGACACCCCGGCGCTCAGCAACGCGTAGCAGATCTCTACGGTGACGCGGTCCCGTTCGCTCTGACTCCTCGTCATGGTTCCCCCTTTTCCCCATCATGCAGGACACCGGGCTGAGGGGGCGTCGGCCGGCGCCTAGGTGTATTGCCCTGTGAGGTTGGGGACGCGGCTGGCGGGTGGTTGGCCTTTCAGCGCGGTGTGTCCGCGGTGGTGATTGTAGGTGTGCAGCCAGTCAGGGAAGGCGTCGCGTCGTTCCTGCTCTGAGCGGTAAGGGCGGGCGTAGGCCCACTCATCGAGCAGGGTGCGGTTGAAGCGTTCGACCTTGCCGTTCGTCTGGGGTCGGTAGGGCCGGGTTCGCTTGTGGGTGATCCCGGCCGCCGCCAGGGCATCGCGCCACAGACGGGACTTGTAGCAGGAGCCGTTGTCGGTCAGCACGCGCTCGACGGTGATCCCGCACGAGGCGAAGAACGCCTGCGCCCGGATCCAGAAGGCGACGGCGGTCTCTTTCTTCTCGTCGGTGAAAATCTCGCTGTAGGCCAGGCGGGAGTGGTCGTCGACGGCGGTGTGCAGGTAGCTGTAGCCGGCGCCGGAGCGGGTCTTGCGGCCCGCTTGGCGGCCAAGGATCTTGTGGCCGCCACCGTCGGGGATATTGCCGAGCTTCTTGATGTCGACGTGGACGAGCTCGCCGGGCCTGACGCGTTCGTAGCGGCGTATGACGCGGCCGGTGGCCCGGTCCAGATGCGTGAGGCGGGCCAGGCCGTAGCGGGTGAGTACCCGGTGCACGGTGGAGGGCGCCAGCCGCAGAAGGCTCGCGATCCGTGCGGGGCCCCAGCGGCGCAGTACGCGCACCTTGATGATCCGCCGCTCGGTACGTGTCGACGTCTGGCGTGGGCTGGCGTGCGGGCGGCTGGAGCGGTCGGTCATGCCCGCCTCGCCGAGCCTGCGGTAGCGGTCGGCCCACCGCTGTGCCGTTGTCGGCGAGACCTGGAAGCGTTCCGCGGCCCGGCGCAGGGGCCAGTTGTCTTCCACGACGCAGCGGGCCAGCCGCAGTCGTCCTGTCTCGGTCAGGGGTGCATTACGGTGGGGCACGAGGGCCTTTCTGGTCGCCGGTGCAGATGTCGCAATCCACACCGAGCCAGAAGGCCCTCACCTATTTCAAGATCGCTCAGCCGTGGCGTCCGTCACCAACCTCCGTGGACAGAACACCTAGGGCGCGTAGGTCCGGTAGTACAGCAGCTCGCCGGACTCGCCCGGAGCGGCTCCTTCACCGGGCAGGAAGAGCCCGACGAACACTGCGGGCCGGCCGTTCGGTGCGGTCAGCACGGTCGCCGTCGGGTTGGCGAACGCGGTGCTGCCGCCGTCCGTCCTGATGGCCGTGGTGTCGGCGTTGCCCGTGCTGTAGTCGTAGACGAAGGTGCGCCAGGAACCGAAGTCCCCCTTGACGTACTGCCCCTCGAACATCCCGTACGGGAAGCCGCGGAAGGTCAGGGCGTCACGGTCGCCGATGTTGCCCTTCACCCCCCAGTGGAGCAGCGCGTTGTCGACGTTCGGCTGCGCGGCGGCGGACCAGGAGGCGAAGTCCGTCAGGGTGGCGCGCATCTGCCGGTCCACGTCGCAGCCGGAGTAGAAGTGGCCGCCGATGTCGATGGTCGAGTGGTCGATGTCCGGGTGGAGCGAGACCGAGTAGATGTTGGGGGTGCCCTCGGCGCAGTCGGACAGGGTCTGCGGTGCGTCGAAGCTCCGGCTGGCGGTGCCCGACAGGAGATCGTTCCGGCTGGCGTAGTAGCGCACCGCGACATGGTTGTCCGGGTCCTGCTCCCACGCCATCACGTAGCCGCCGTTGGTGAGCGCCTTGATGGTGGGCTGGGAGGCACCGGGCCCGAAGTCGTGAGCGAGGGTCCAGGACATCAGGTCCGTCGACGTCGCCAGGAACGCGTGGAAACGCCCGTCGGGTCGCAGCGAGTGGTAGACGGCGAGGTATCTCCCGGTGCCGTCCTGGATCACCTTCGCCGCGTCCATCCCGTTGCCCGCACTGTCCTTCGCCTGGTAGTGGTGGGCGTCGGAACCCCGCACGTCCTCGATCATCCCGCGCAGTTCGGCCCTCGGCCCGTCGGACGGCGGCGCGTCGCGCGGCACGGCCCCCGCGGTGCCCTCAGCGCCGAGTGCCACCAGCAGCAGCGCTGCCGCGGCGCCCGCGGCCGCGGTGCGCAACCGGGTCCTGACCAGGTTCAGGGGCAGGTGCATAGCAGTCCTTCCGTCCTCGGCCGGCAGAGCAGCGCAGGAGGGCCGCGGTTCTCACGGGTGCGGTGAGGCGGTCCACCGGCGCCGAGCGACTCAGGGATACCCCACGGGCAACGCGCCGAAGCCGCTCCCGGACCCACCGCCGCCCGGCTCCGGTCAGGCGGCGAGGGCCGCCCGCGCCGCCGACAGCGCCTCCTCGCCGTAGCCGCGGCCGAACAGCACCGTGTGCACCAGGAGCGGGAAGAGCTGGTGGAGCGGGACGCGGTGCCGCCAGCCGTCGGCGAGCGGCGCGGCCTGGCGGTAGCCGTCCAGGACCTGCTCCAGATACGGGCAGCCGAAGAGCCGCAACATGGCGAGATCGCTCTCGCGGTGCCCGCCGTGGGCCGCGGGGTCGATCAGCCATGCCCGGCCGTCGGCGCCCCAGAGCACGTTGCCGTTCCACAGGTCGCCGTGCAGCCGCGCGGGCGGCTCCGCCGGGCCGGCCAGCTCCGGCAGCCGCTCGCAGACGGTCTCCACGAGGGCCGCCTCGCCGCGGCGGATGGTGCCGGCGTCCACGGCGCGCCGCAGATAGGGCAGCACCCGGTGCTCGGCGTACCAGTGCGGCCACTGTTCGCCGGGGACGTTGCGCATCGGGGCGAGCCCGATCCAGGCGTCCTCGGGGCCACCGGGCGGCGGCGCGCCGAAGGCGGGTGCGCCGGCCGCGTGCAGGGCGGCGAGGTCGCGGCCGAACCGCGCTGCGGCCCGGGCGTCCGGCCGTCCCGCAGGCACCTTCTCGATCACCAGCCGGTCGGCGTCCTGGCCGAACACGGCGGGCACCCGGACCGCACCGGCGTCCGCGAGCCAGCGCAGCCCCGCGGCCTCGGCCTCCACGGCGCCGGGTCCGCCCCCGTGCTTGACCACCACCATCTGCCCGCCGTCGAGGGCGACTTCGGTGAGGTTCCCGGACAGCCGGTGTTCCGCGGCCACCGCACGCCCGGTCATCCGTGCCGCCACGGCGCCGGGCCCCCGGTCGTCGGATGCCGGAGGAACCGTCATACGCCGTACCTTCCGCTCGATGGGTGCGTCCCATACATGCCGCCTCTCCCCGCAGGCCCGCACGTCCCAGCGGTCCGCGCCGCCCGCACCCGGCCACGTGTGAAGAACAGACGTTCGACACATGTCCTGTCACCTGCGGCTTCGTATACTCCACCCGCCATGCTCTGCACGGATCGGGAGAGTGGGTGAACGGTCATGTGTTCGGGCATACCTCCAGCCCTCCGGGTCACAAGATCAGTGCGCCGCGAGAGCTTCTCGAAGCGCTCAACTCCCGCACAAACGCGGTGAGTTGAAGGTTCTGGATCTTTGAGGAGAAGATCATGGGTTTTGCTGCTGCCGTCAGTGTCCTCGTTGCCTTCGCGGGTTGCGTCGGGCTGTCGTGAGGTAGGTAGACCCTCTGCTCCTTCGCAGGGTGGGTGTGAGGGCCCGGCCGCTCCGGCCGGGCCCTCGTTGCCGTGGGCGCGCTCACTGCACCAGCTTCAGACCTGCCACGCAGCCGATGATGCCGGCCAGCAGGAGCACTTTCAGCACGCTCGTGGACTCGCCCGCGAAGACCATGGCGTACGTGGCGGTCAGCACGGCGCCGATGCCCACCCACACCGCGTACCCGGTACCCACCGGCACGGTCCTGAGCGCGTACGACAGTCCCGTCATGCTGAGCGCCAGGCCGACGAGGAACACGGCGGTCGGAAGCGGACGGCTGAGGCCGTGCGATTTGCCGAGCGCGGTTGCCCACACGGCCTCCAGCACACCGGAGGCCACCAGGACGATCCATGCCATGTCCGAATCCCCAGTGCCGCCTTGCCGTACCCGGGCACCGTACCTCGCGTCCGGGAGCCGATCGGGCCCTGCCCGCCATCCTCACACGCCACCCGCCCCGGGCTCGTCCTCCGCACCGGCACAGCGAGTCCCCTCCCCGGGGCGCTACCGGTGGGAAGCCCGCCGGTTCGGACGCCGGCGGTCCGCCGCGAGAAGGGCCTGGGCGACCAGGTGGCCCGAACCCCCGCTCAGGCCCGCGCCGGGATGGGTGGACGCACCGATGTGCCAGAGGCGCCGGACGGCCGTGTGGTGGCGTGCCGCGCTCGGCACGGGCCGCCACACGAAGTTCTGGTCGAACTCGGTGGAGCCGGCGTAGGGATCCCCGTCGACGGCGTTGGGGTTCGCGGCGGCGATGTCCACGGGCGTGAGGACGTCCATGGCGAGCACCTTGCCGTCCAGATCGGGAGAGTGGCGCGCGACACGGGCCAGGACACGTCTGGCGTAGCAGTCGGCGAGCCGTGCGTCCCAGCCGTCCGCGACGGGCAGCTCGCCGGCGGCGTCGCCCGAGGGGCGGAACGGAACCTCCTGCAACTGGATCCACAGGGCGGCCGCGCCCCGGGGCGCCCGTGACGGGTCGAGGAGGTGCTGCTGCCCGACCACGACCGTGGGCCTGTCGGGCAGCAACCCCGCCTCGGCCTGCGCACACGCGATGCCGGTGCTCGCGGAACCGTCCGAGACATGCACGAGCGGAACCCGCCGCAGCCGTTCGTCACGCCACTGGAGCGGCCCCGACAGCGCCACATGGATCTGCATCCCGGCGCGGCCCGGCCGGAACCTGCGGACCTCGTCGCTCACTGCGGCGCCCACGGCTCCCGCGGGCAGCAGCGTGCCGTACAGCGCCCGCGGGCCGACCGACGCGAGGACCGCCCGGCCCGCGCCGTGCCGCTCGCCGTCCACGACCACGGCGGTGGCCCGGCCGCGTTTGACGACGATCTCCTCCACCTCCGCGGAGGTGTGCACGTGCACTCCGCGCTCCCGCAGCAGCGAGCAGAAGGCGTCCACGAACCGCCCCGACCCGCCCGCCACGATCGGCAACCCGAACCCGTGCAGGGAGGCCGCGAGCAACGGCACCATGAGCCCGCCCGAGGCGTGGTCGGGTGACAGTCCGGTGTGCAGCAGCCAGGGAACCATCAGGTGGTCCACCTCGTGACCGTCGAACTCGCGCCGGCACCAGGACCGTCCACTGGTGACGAGGTCGCGCACGCAGCGTTCCGTCCCCGCCAGGCCGAGCGCGCGGACCAGGGCGGCGGCCGGGCGCAGCGCCCTGGCCGAGCGCAGCTCGGTGGACATCAGCGCCCCGATGAGAGGTGCGTGCCGCTGCATGTCGCGGAGCATCCGCAGGTAGCGATCCCGGTCCGCGGCGTGTGCGAAGCCCTTGGCGGTGGCCTCGGGGTCGCGGTCCGCGACGACCGCCCGGCCGTCGTCGGCGACGCTGGCGGTCAGCGGGCCGTCGGTGTTCCGGTAGGTCAGCCCGTGCCAGCGCAGCGCGTCGCCGAGCGCGGCGTACGCCGGACCGGACGTGAAGAGCGGGTGCCACGACGCGAACGTGTCATGGACGTAGCCCGGAAGGGTGCGCTCCGCGGAGGCGATGAAGCCGCCCAGCCGCTCACCCCGTTCGAACAGGCGGACCGTCCACCCCGCGCCCGCCAGCTCGGCGGCGGCCACCAAGCCGTTGATTCCCCCGCCGATCACCACTGCGTCGGTGACGTCCGCCATCGCCGGCTCCCTGCGGTCGTGTCAGGCGGCGACGGCTCGCTGCCGGCACCTGCCACCCGCGCGCCGCGGCGCAGCGGCGCGCCGTTTCGCACCAGTCTGCCGCAGCGGCCGCCATCGCGCCCGGAGCCGTGGTCCGGGGGAGTGTCCTCCGGCCGGCTTGCCCCCCGTCGGGCCCGCGTGCGCCTGACCGCCCCGGGGGAACCCGATCCCCAGGGCGGTCAGACGGTCCGCGCGGGCCGCTGCGCGGACGCACGGAGAACACGGCGGCGTTCCGGCGGCCCCGGTAGGCATCCAGCCGAAGCCGAAGCCGAAGCCGAAGCCGAAGCCGAAGCCGAAGCCGGAACCTCCCGCTGCCGCGGGACGAACGCCGTGCGGTGCGAACGCCATGCGGGTGGCGCCGCGCCGGCGGAAACTAGACGGTCACCGGCCCCGCCTCCGCGACGGACTCCAGCGCGAGCGTCGCGAACGTCGCCAGCCAGTGGTCGCTGGCCCACGTGCCGGTCGCCACGTGCGGCAGGGAGGCGGTCAGCTGCCGTACGGCCGCGGTGGACAGCACGGGCACGCGCGGGTCGTCGGCCGGCAGGGCGCGCCCGATGGCACCGAGCGCCGCCGCGCGGCTGAGCCCGAGCCCCAGCAGGTGCCCGATCTGCGGGTCGTCCGGGTCGGAGACCTCGGGCGGGGTCAGCAGCGAGGCGGGCTGCGCCTGGGCCAGGCCCGGCAGGAAGCCGGTCAGCCACTGCGCGAACTCCCCGTCCGGCAGGACCCGGCGCACCGCGTCCGCCTCGGTGAGCGCGGGGGAGACGAAGTCCTGCCCCGACGGCTCCCAGCCGGCCGGGTAGTCGCGGTCGGCGAGGAACCACCGGCGCACGGCGTCCGTCGCGGCCTCGGTGGCGGTGTCCGAGTCGAGCAGCAGACCCAGCGCGAACGCGCTGTTGGTGTGCACGCCGTGCCGGACCGGATAGGTGGCCTTCGCGAGCCAGGCCTCCACGAGTTCCCGGACGGCGTCGCGGGCGGGTCGCGTCGCCTCGGCCCACGCGTCCGCACCTTCGACTCCGTCCGCGCTCGCGTCCCCGCACTCGGCCGCCAGCCGGGCGAGCCAGGCCCAGCCGTAAGGGCGCTCGAAGGTGGTGTTGGCGCGCAGATGGGCGGCCTCGGCGGTCAGGGCGTCGACGGTCAGATGGGCGTCGAGCACCTCGCGTACGGCAGCGGTGTCGATGTGCCCGGGCGCCCTGCGCATCAGCCGCACCAGGAGCCAGTGCATGTGCACGGCGGAGTGCCAGTCGTACGAGCCGTAGAAGGCGGGGTGCCGCGAGCGCGGCGGGGTCAGGTCGGTGGGCCCGGTCAGCAGCTGCTGCGGGGCGTACGGATAGGCGCGGGTGACGTTCGCGGCGGCGAGGCGCGCGAAAGAGTCGGCGTGGTCATCGAGAAGGGCGGGGCGGTGGGCAGGGTCTTCAGCGGGGGACACGGTGGTGCTCCGATCGGGGGGTTCGGCGGTGGACGCGGACGGTGGGAACGCTCTCGGGCCGAGGGCCGAGGGCCGAGGGCGGTCTCAGGGACCGGTCCGGGAGGACGGCACGGGGGCTGGCGGGCCTCAGAAGGCGAAGACGGACATGATGGCGATGCTGCAGGCGAGCATCGCCACCGCCGTGGGAGCCTGGGCCTTGATCGGCCCGTAGGTGTCCTTCAACTCCAGCAGCGCGGCGGGAACGAGGTTGAAGTTGGCCGCCATCGGCGTCAGCAGGGTGCCGCAGAAGCCGGCCAGCATGCCGACGGCGAGCACCACGGCGGGGTTGGCGTGCGCCTGCTCGATGAGGACGGGCCAGCCGACCGCCGCGGTCATCACCGGGAAGGCGGCGAACGCGTTGCCCATGATCACGGTGAACAGTGCCATGCCGATGCAGTAGACGGCTACCGCGGTGTACTTCTGGCCGTCCGGGAGCAGGTGCGTGGTGATCTTGCCGATCTGGTCGCCGACCCCGGCGGTGGCGAAGATGGCGCCCAGGATCGCGAGCATCTGCGGCAGCACGAGTGCCCAGCCCATCGACTCCAGCATCGAACGGCCCGCGTGCAGCGGCACCGACACCCGCCGCTCGCGCAGCAGGATCATGCCGACGACGAGGGCGACGAGGGAGCCGATGCCGAGGCCGAGGAGGGTTTCGGAGTCCTTCTCCAGCAGGGGCATGCCGTTGATGTGCCAGCGCTTGACCAGTACCGAGCAGAGCACGGCCACCACGGGTATGCAGAGCGCGGGAATGAACAGCTTGTTGCCGTACCGGGCGGCGGACGCCTCCCGCTGCTCCGGCGCTGTGCCCTCGGCGGTGCCGCGTCCCGTCAGGCCGAATCCCGCGAGGGCCGCGATGACCAACACGGCGACTCCGAGCGGCTGGGCCGGAGCCTGCTTGTTCACCACCCACGTGCTGTAGACGAAGCAGATCCCGAGCAGCCCCCAGAAGGCCCCGGTGCCGTAGCGCTTGGGGTTGGTGGTGTCGCGGAACATCTGAAGGGCCATCACGATGAAGACGGCCCCGACGAGCCAGTAGAACCACTCTGCCTTGATCATGCGCCGGCCTCCTCGGACGTGCCCGCGCCGGTGGTGGTGCCGGTGGTGGTATCGGTGGTCGTGCCGGTGGTGAGGGGCTTCAGCTCACGCGCGAGCCGCCGGTCCTGGTGGAGCAGCCGGCCGCCGTGGATGATCAGCGCGCAGACGGCGCTCGGGATGGCCCACAGGGCGAGTTTCAACGGTTCCAGGTGCGTGTGGTACGTCGCGTTCGCGAACCCGGTGATCAGCAGGATGGAGCCCACCGCGAGGAAGATGTCCTCGCCGAAGAAGGCGCCGACGTTGTCCGCGCTCGCCGCCATCGACCTGACCCGTTCGCGCACCTTGTCGGGCAACTTGCCGTAGCGGCGCTCCGCGGCGCCCTCCGCCATGGGCGCGATCAGCGGGCGCACCGTCTGCGCGGGACCGCCGATGCTCATCAGCCCGAACGCGGCGGTGACCTGCCGCAGCAGCAGGTAGAGCGCGAGCAGCCGGCCGGTGGTGAGGCGGGCGAGCCTGGTGATCAGAATCCTGCCCTGCTCGCGCAGGCCGTAGCGTTCCAGGAGGCCGATCACCGGCAGGGTGATGACGAAGACGGTCACCGACCGGCTGGTGGCGAAACTGGACCCGAACGTGGTCAGGATCTCGTTCGGGGACTGTCCGTCGATGCCCGCCGTCACGATGCCTGAGATCGCGACGACGAGCAGGGGATTGCGTTTGGTGGCGAACCCGAGGACGACCACGAGTACGCCGAGGAGGACGAGCATCCGAGCCCCTTTGGACGGTTGTGCTTGTTCTCCGCCCCGCAAGAGTGCGAGGCGGCTCGCCCCGGGAGATTAGGATGTTGTTCAACAATCCATCAATATGCTGGTTGTTTCTTTCTCACGTCGGCTCTTGGCATTTCACCCGATAAGGGACACCAACGGCGCCCGGCGCCGATCGCCGGGCCCGCATCGGCCGCGGGGGCCGCTCCGGGATCGGTGACGTGACCGGTCACGTCACCGATCCCGGAGCCCGGCTCGGCTCGGTGGTGTCCGGCTCGGATCAGCCGCGATATCCACTGGTGGACCCGTCCCGGGCCTGCCCACCTTCCCCTCCGGAGAAAGGGGCCGGATGAACCGGAACATACGCACAACGGATGATGTGTTGCGACTCCTGGATGATCTCTTCGCACCGGAGGCGGACCGCTGGACGGCCGACGCGGGCGACTGGTGGGACGCCTTCTATGCGGACCGCTCCAGGCCGGTGCCGTTCTTCGTGGCGAAGCCCGACGAAAGTCTGGTCTCGTACCTGGACCGCGGACTGCTCGCGCCGGGCCGCGCACTGGACCTGGGGTGCGGCCCCGGGCGGAACGCCCTCCACCTCGCCTCGCGCGGGTTCGACGTCGACGCCGTCGACCTCTCACCGGCTGCCATCGCCTGGGCCGAGGACCGCGCCCGTGAGGTCGGGGCCGATGTCCGCTTCCACCGCGGCGACGCTTTCGCCCTCACAGCGACCGAACTCGGCGGCCTGTACGACGTGATCTACGACTCCGGCTGCTTCCACCACCTGCCACCGCACCGCCGCATCAGCTATCTCGCGCTGCTCGACCGCGCCCTGGCCCCCGGCGGCCATTTCGCGCTCTCCTGCTTCGCTGCGGGCCGCATGGGTTCCGAGCTGTCCGACGCGGAGTTCTACCGCCAGTCCGGCCTCCACGGCGGCCTCGCCTACACGCTGGAGTCCCTGCGCTGGATCTTCTCCGACCTGACGGAGATCGAGGCACGCCTCATGCGCGACGAGCCTCCCGAGTCACCCTCCTTCGGAGAGCCGTTCCTGTGGACGGTCCTGTTCCGCCGGCCGGAGCCGCATGCTGAAGCGGCGGCAGACATGAACGCGGGCGAACTCCCGGCGTAGCCGTTGCTCGTCCTTGATCTCGGCATGCAGGAACGCTGCGACGGGCCGCAACCCGGGCCGGCGGCTGCCGATCGCGCGATCGGGCTCCTCGGGGTCGGTGTAGCGGTTCGCGTAGGCATGGAGGTAGTGATCGCTCTCCCCGAACCCCATGGCCCGGTACCACCTCAGCGTGTCCGGCCGGTCCCTTGTCCAGGCGTCCAGGGTCGTGACGGTGCTGGGTCGCAGACGCGCTCGGGCCGCGGTGAGCAGTGCGCGGCCGATGCCTCGGCGCTGGTGGTCCGACTGCTCGCTGCGTGTGCGTTGCGCGAGGTGGCGTGGCTGGTGGGCTGATGGGGTGCCGTCGGGGGCGGTGTGGGAAGGTGTGGGAAGGTGTGGGACCGGGGGAGGGGGACAACCGAAGAGAAACCGTTCTATCCGTGGAGGGTGTGTCGTGTCGCTTCCGCCGTTGCCCGAGGCTCAGATCGCCATGCTGAAGAAGCCGAACCCTGCTGTCATAGGGACAGTTCGCGCGGACGGTCAGCCCGTATCTGCTGCTACGTGGTACTTGTGGGTAGACGGCCGGATTCTGGTGAACATGGATGAGGGCCGCAAGCGGCTCGTCCACATGCGGAACGACCCGCGCGTGACGTTGACCGTGCTGAACGGGCAGGACTGGTACTCCCACGTCACCATCATCGGACACGTCGCGGAGTTCCTCGCGGACAGCGATCTGTCCGACATCGACAGCCTCTCCACGCACTACACCGGCAAGCAGTACCCGCAGCGGGACCGTGGCCGGATCAGCGCGTGGATCGAGGTGGACCGCTGGTCTGGTTGGGGCGAGCTCAAGGACAGCGCTCAGCCGGGCTGATCGGCCGCCCGTCTGACCGGCCTGCCCGTCTGATCGGTCTTCCGGGGTGCCGCGCCGGCAGGACGACCTGCTTGACTCGGACCCCCGATCCGACGTCGGACTCACCAGGCCCGGCGACACCAGGGCGGACGCATCAACCGAGGACGAACGGCAACTTGGCGCCCAACTCCCCGAGTCCCGCCCTCTCCGCGTCCGTCGGTGCCCGGCGCCCCGTGCCGACCAGAAGGGCGTCCGTGTCGGTGAACGACGCGGGGAACTCTGCCCCCGCGATCTCCTCCAGCATCGCGCGCGAACGGGCCAGCCCTTCCCCGGGAGGTTCCGTCGCCTCCGGGAGGTGGGCCACCAGATCGAGGTGGTGCAGCGTCCACTCCAGGACGTACGCACTGAGGTAGTCGCCCGCGGTGAGCACCTCATCGCGGGTGCCCACCCGGCGGCGGGGATCCGCGAGTTCGGCCGCGCGTCCTGCGGCGGAGCCGACGTCGTCGAGGTGGAACTTCAGCAGCCGCGGGTCCTCGTACGCCGCGGCCAGCCGGACGATCAGAGCGTCCAGCGGGTCCTCACCGCTCGGCGGCCGGTTCGTGACCTGCCAGTACGTCAGGGCGTTGACCGTCGGTTCCGTCCCGGCAGGGGTGACGAGCGTGATCAGGACGTCCTGCGCGTCGATGACCAGGTGGCACACGAGATCCCGCACGAGCCACCCCGCGCAGCCGGACGGCCGCTCGAAGTCCTCGTCGGGGAGGTCGGCCACCGCGGTGCGCAACGCCGTCCAGCAGCGCGAGAAGAGATCCACCCCGGCAAGCTAATGCGGTGGGCAACGGCGGACAAGCGAATTCGGCCGCCGGGGCCGCTCACCTCAACCACCGGCCGTCCGGCGGTGGGAACGGACCAGTATCCGCATCATCGCGGCACCCACCACGACCGCGGCGAGACGCAGGACCACCGCGACGGCAAGGTCCTCCGGCAGTGCAGCGTCGTCAGGCTTCGCGAGCGACACGTACAGCGTGAGCGGCAACTTCCAGCCGCTCCAGGCGAACAACGAACCGGACCCCAGCCAACCCACCGCCATCGGAACCCAACGGGGCAGCCGCACGCACCCGGCACGGGTGAGCGCGAAGGCGGCCGCGGACGCGGCGAGCCCCCACAGCCCGCACACGGCGTTCAGCGCACGCCAGTGGGCGTTCCGTTCGTCCGGATGCGCGACACCGCCCGCGCCGCCGGCAGCCCAGTACAGCCACGCCAGCCCGATGACGGCACCGCCGGCCACCACCCACGCCGCGAGCCGCGAGCCCTCCGCACCCCCACCGGCCCGCTCGGCGAACGCGTCCGGCCAGCGCCGCCGCAGGTACGCCGGCAACGCCACGGCCAGGCCCAGTCCCATCCCCACGAAGCCGACCTGGATCAGCGCCGCCTCCCAGCCGGGCATGGACGGCCCGTCACCACCGCCGCCACCTTCCCCTGATCCCCCGTCCGCCGATCCCAGGAGCGAATCCAGAACGGCGTACGGCAGCAGCGGAACGAGGAGCCCTGTCGCGACCCATGCGACGAACGCCACGAGCGGCCCCGGTATCCGCATCCCCCAGGGCCGTGCCAGCGCGAGCGCCACGGTGATGCCGATGCCGGCCATACCGACCGTCACGGTGTTGAGGGCCACCCACTCCACCAGACCGAACCCCGCCCCCACCGGCAGCAGCCCCGCGAGCGCCCCGACCACCCACGACACCTTGATCAGCGCGTACGGCAAGAGCGCCAGCGCCGCCCCGTACGCGGCGAACCGGCCCGCCCGGTCCCATCTCTCCACCAGGGTTCCCCTCCCGTCGGCAGGAACCCACTCTCACCCGCGACCGCACCACACCACGTCCTCCGCGGGACGCAACAGCCTCCGCCGCCCGGGCGAGGTGGAGTACACCCGCAGGCGCCCGGTGCGGGGCCGCCCCGCTCAGGCGGAGCGCCGCGGTCGCCGGCCCCCGCTCTTCTTCGCCGCGGTCTTCTTCGCCGCCGCCTTCTTCGCGGTCTTGGCCGCGGCCTTCTTCCTCCTCTCGGGCATCTCGTGCACTGTCGCCTCCTCGCCCTCGCCTCGGGCGGTGCGGGCCTTCTCGACCGAGCTGCGCAGGGCGTCCATGAGGTCGACCACCTCGCTGGGCCGCTCCTCACGGGGCGCAGGCGGCGGCTCGACGCCTTCCTGCTTGGCCTCGATCAGCGTGGCCAGGGCCTCCGTGTACGCATCCGTGTAGCCGCTGACGTCGTCGCGGCCCATGCTCTCCAGCAGGTCGACGGCGGCGTCGACCTCGTCGTCGCGCATCTCCACCGGCGGGGGCGCCAGGCTGGAGGGGCTGCGTACCTCGTCGTCCCACTTCAGGCTCTGCAGGGCGATCGCGTCACCGACGACCCGCAGCATCCCCAGGCGTTCCCGGTTGTGCCAGGCGTATTTGGCGATGGCGACCCGGCTGGAGCGCTCCAGCGCACGCCGCAGGAGCACGTACGGCTTCTCGGCGGCCGGCGCGCTCGCTTGCAGGTAGTAACCGTCACCCATCCGGATGGCGTCGATCCGCTCCGCCGGCAGGAACGACACGATCTCGATGGCCTTCGCGGTCGGCAGCGGAAGATCGTCCAGTTCGTCGTCCGTGACCGGCACGACGTTGTCGCGGGTGATCTCGTACCCGCGGCCGATCTCCTCCGGCTCCAGAACCTTGCCGTCGAGCTCGCACACCTTCTGGTAGCGGATGCGGCCCTGGTCGGTCTCGTGGTACTGGTGCAGCTGGATGTTGTGTGTCTCGGTCGCGGCGATGACCCGGATCGGAATGGTCACCAGACCGAACGAAATACTTCCGTTCCAAATGGGTCGGGGCATGGCAAACCTCCCATAACACCCCGAGAGGATCAGCCTACCGCCCGCCCCGCCAGGCCCGCAGTCGGACGTGGGCCGACCCCATCCCGTGACCGGTGGGACACGAACACCGGAGAAACAGGTCCGCACCCGTTTGGCCCAACCCGTATCGACTTGCCACCGATCCGTGCACCCGCGAATCCGCGCACCCACACTTCCGTGCCGCCGGGGAGCAGCGCGGAGTGGCGACGGCGGCGGTACGCAGTGGCAGTACGCGGTGGCAGGACTGGAACCGCCGACCGTGGCGGCACCGCACGCCGATCGCCTCGGCTACCGTCCGCAGGGTGAGATTTCCTGTGCGGTGTGAACGTGACACGAGTGGCACACGTTGTGTGGGTTGGACCGGATCGGATCGGTTCACTCGCTCATTTGTTCACCAGCGCAAAGGACTGCCATGACCCACCCCCCGTTCCGCTTCGGCGTCAGCCTGTTCACTGTCGGTTCCCGGTCGGCATGGCGCGACCGCGCGCGCGAGGTGGAGGACCTCGGGTACGACGTGCTCCAGGTGGCCGACCACCTGGGCGTGGCGGCACCGTTCCCGGCGCTGGTGGCCGCGGCCGACGTGACGAGCATCCGGCTGGGCACGTTCGTGCTCAACGCCGGCATCACCAGCCCCGCCTACCTGGCCCGGGATGTCGCGGACGTGCACCGCCTCACCGACGGCCGCTTCGAGCTGGGGCTCGGCGCAGGTTACGTCCCGGCCGAGTTCGAGGCCGTGGGCCTGCCCTTCGGCACGGGCGGCGAGCGCCTTCGGAAGCTGCAGGAGAACCTGGCGGCGACGCGGGAGCTGCTCGCCGCGGAGGCGGACAACCCGGTGCCGCCCATCATGCTGGCGGGCGCCGGCGAGCGCATGCTGCGCTTCGCCGCCCGCGAGGCCGACATCTTCAGCTTCTCCATCATGGCCGGGGTGACGGAGGGCGTGGCCCCGGAGGAAGCGCTCGCCCGCCGCGTCCAGGTGCTGCGGGAGGCCGCCGGCGACCGTTTCGACGACATCGAGCTGAACCTCTTCGTCGCGGCCGTGGGCGAGAGCACGCAGAAGGTCGACCTCTCGGTCATCCGCCAGGCCAGCGGCTTCGACGACGCGCAGCTCATGCAGTTGCCCGGCGTGCTGATCGGTTCGCCGCGTGAGATCGCGGACCGCCTGGTGCGGTACCGCGAGGAGTTCGGTCTCAACTACATCAGCGTTCTGGAGCCGCACATGGCGGCGTTCGCCGAGGTGATCAGGCTGCTGCGCTGACGCTCGGTGCGACGGTGGTGCCGTCGTCAGGGGGTGAGGGGCGGCCCCAGGGTGTCGATGCCGCAGGATCGGGCCGTCGCCGCGAGCGCTTCCGGGTCGGGGGCGGTTCGCCGGGCGGTGTGATGTCGCCGGACGAGGCGGGTGTTCCGTCCGCGAGCGCGAACCGCTCGAACCCCGCCGGTGTGTGCAGAGTGAGGTACCGGGCCTGCGGGCTGGTCACCACGAAGGCGTGCGGAAGCCCCCGGGGCAGGAGCGCGGCGGCGCCCGCTCCGGCCAGGTGCGACTCGCCGTCCACCTGGAGGCGCAGCTCGCCTTCCAGCACCAGGAACGTCTCCTCGTCGGCGTCATGCCGGTGCACGGGGCTGCCGAAGCCGCGCTCGGCCCGGTGCTCCAGGACGGCGCCGTGCCCGCCGCTCGCGTCCCTCCGATCCGGATACGGACCAGTGCTCCCAGAAACCGGACGGCCCCCTGGACCCCGGGCGGCAGGAGCGCCGGGACGCGCGGAACGCTGAGCCCTTTCCGGAAAGTCACCTTCAGATGAGATATCAGGTGATCCGCATGTGCCCACGACCGGGCTGGGGCGGGAGCCGTCGTGGCGGACACCCGGGAGTGCTCCACCCTCGCATGGTAACGTTAACAGCGGAGGGGTAGGAGGCTGTGATGCGCGCTGAAGAGGTCGCCGGTGCGCCGACTCGCTCGTGGGCGATACGTCCCGAACTGCTCGGTTCGATGCGCCAGATGGCGGGTGTCGACCAGTTCGTCGTCACGGGTCGAGCCGCCGCAGCCGAGGAGGGGACGCTGCCCTTTCTGGAGGCCGGCGAGCGGGTGCGCTACGACATCGAGTTCACCTTCACGGCCTGACTCCGAGGCATACCGCCCGACTCCGAGACATGAGGAGGACCATGTCGAGCCCGACGAGCAGCTCCCCCGATCCCGCGGTCTGCGACGGCCGCAGCCCGCTCCTGCTTCCGGCCAACCGGCCCGCGAGGCGCCCGTACCGGGGAGGCAGCGGCATCGCCCGGTTCCGCGGCATCTCCCTGCCCGATGACCGCCGCCCCGAGGACTTCCTCGCGTCCACCACGGAGGTGTTCGCCGGCGGGGGAGTGGGGCTCACGGTCCTGCCGGACGGGCGCACGCTCCGTTCGGCCGTCTCGGAGGATCCCGCGGCCTGGCTCGGACCCGAGCACGTCCGGCGGTTCGGTGCCGACACGAGACTGCTGGTGAAACTCCTGAGCACGGACGAGCGGCTGTTCGCCCACTACCATCCGGACGCCGCGTTCGCCCAGCGCCACCTCGGCCGGGACACCGGCAAGACGGAGGCGTGGATCATCCTGGACACGGCCGGTGGCGACGGTTACGCGTACATCGGTTTCACCGAGGGGGTCACCGAGTCCGAGGTCGCCGGATGGGTGGCCGGCCAGGACGTCGAGAGGATCCTCGGGGCGATGCGACGGGTCCCGCTGCGCCGCGGGGACACGCTGTTCGTCCCGGCCGGGACACCCCATGCGATCGGTCCGGGGGTGACGCTCGTCGAGCTCCAGGAACCGACCGATCTGTCCCTGCTGCTGGAGTACGGATCGTTCGGACTGTCACAGGACGACGCCTTCCTCGGACTCTCTCCGGAGACGGCCCTGGAGGGACTCGACCGGACCGCCGTGGACGATGCCGCTCTCGCCCGCCTGCTCAATGCGGCAGAGCCGTTCCCCGGCCCGGACGAACCACTCCTGTCACGGAGCGCCGAACCGTATTTCCGGGCGTTCCGCAGGAGGGTCGACGGCACCGGGCAGGTGGCCCCGGGGTTCGGCGTGCTCGTCGTCGAGGAAGGCCAGGGCTGGCTCGAAAGCCGAGGGCAACGCCTTCCCCTGGCTGCCGGCACCTGCGCCCTGCTTCCGTACGGGGCGGGCGAGGTGACGCTCGGCGGGACACTGTCGGCGATCCACTGCGCTCCGCCGGCACCGGAGCGGGCAGGGTGATCGGGGCGCCGTGAGGCGCTGCCGCCTGTGTGCGGCGTCGGGGCCGTTGGGGAGTCGGGGCCGTTGGGGAGTCGCCCGGCATGAGGTGGTGGCCCCGTGCGGGGGTGCGGATGGATCCGTCCGCTGACACGGCGCGCGGCCGGGCCTACGGGGTACCGGGAATGCGGCCGGACCCGTGGTTTCCCAGATCCGGCCGCATGCCCTCCCGGCGAGCGCCACGGCCCGACCGGCCGGGGCCCCTGCTCAGCGCCCGGTGGATGCCGATTCGAGCTGGAACTCGATTTCCTCCAGGCTCCGTTCCTTGGTCTCGGGCAGAATCCGCCAGAGCACGACGGCCCCGGCGATGGCGAACACGGAGAAGGCCCAGAACAGGCCCGTGGCACTGAGCGAGGAGATGACGGTCAGCACCACGAGCGAGATGGCCAGATCCAGGCCCCAGTGGGTGACGGTGCCGAAGGACTGCGCCTTGCCGCGCACGTTGTTGGGCAGGATCTCGCTGTTCACGAGCCAGATCGCGATGCCCAGGCTGGCCGCGAAGACACCTTCGTAGACGACGAGTCCGACGACGAGCAGGACGCCGACCGTCGGTGTGCGCGGCAGGAGATACAGCAACCCGATGGCGGCCAGGGTGGCCGCGACCACGACCGTGCCGCCGATCAGCAGCGGGCGCCGGCCGAGGCTGTCCACCAGGAGCAGCCCCAGCACGGTGAAGAGCAGGAACGCGCCGCCGATGCCGACCGAGGACAGGATCGCGGACGAGTCGCCGAACCCGGCCTGGGTGAGCATCGTCGGGGCGTAGTAGAGGATCGCGTTCACGCCCGCGAGCTGGTTCGTGGCGGCGACCACCACGCCGATCACGATCCCCCTGCGAACACCGCGGGACCGGAACAGCGAACGGTACGTGACGGCCTTCGCCTGGCTGATCGCCTCGGTGATCGCGGAGATTTCCTCGTCGACCTCACCCGGCGTGCTCCGGATGCGGCCCAGCACCGCACGTGCGTCGTCGCCCCGGCCGACCGCGGCCAGCCAGCGCGGACTCTCCGGAAGCGACAGCTGCCCCACCAGCATGACCAGCCCGGGTACGGCGGCCAGGCCGATCATCCAGCGCCACCCGTGGCTGTCGGCGAACGCGTAGCCGACGAGGTAGGAGACGAAGATCCCCAAGGCCACGAACAACTGGTTGAACGAGACCAGGCGCCCGCGGATCCGGGCCGGAGCCACCTCGGCGATGTACATCGGAACCACGAGGGACGCCGCCCCCACGGCGACGCCGAGGAGGAACCGCGAGGTGTAGATGAGCGGCAGCGACCCGACCACCGAGCTGCCGAGCGCGCCCACGAGATACAGGGCGGCCACGCCGGCCAGGCCGGTGCGCCGGCCCAGGCGGTCGGTCACGGGGCCGGTTACCAGCACGCCCACGACGGCTCCGGCCAGCAGAATCGCGACGAACGCCTGCTGGGCGAACTCGCTGAGGTGGTATTCATCGGTGACATAGAGCAACGCCCCCGAGACGATCCCGGTGTCGTAGCCGAAGAGCAGCCCTCCGAGCCCGGCGACGACCGACGCCCAGATGACGGCACCACGCCAGGGATTGGCTCCTTCGCTCTCCACTGTGACTGCACTGGTCCTGTTCGTCGCCATTGACGTCTCCCGACTCGACACGGGTCTCGATCTTGATGAGGTATCGTTACCACATGAGAGGTCGGGTAACGTTAACACGCAGCGGTTATCGTTAACAGGGCCCGAATTCGGAAGGTGAGGACGGGACTGGGCCATCGGCTCATCCCCCAGGGAGCCAGGTCATCCTTTGCGTGGCCATAAACTGGGACGACCCGACCGAAGGGATGGACGATGGCCACGCTCGCTGAGGTCGCGGCCCGCGCTGGTCTGTCCGTCATGACGGCTTCGCGTGTGCTCTCCGGGCGCGGGTACGTGTCGGACGCCTCCCGTGAGGCGGTGCTCCAGGCCGCCAAGGAGCTGGACTACGTTCCGAACGAGGTCGCGCGGAGCCTGCGGCGCAAGCGCAGCAGGCTGGTCGCCCTCATCGTCTCCGACATCGAGAACGGCTACTTCGCGGCCATCGCCAGGGCCGCCGAGAGCGCCCTCGCCCCGCACGGCTATCGCCTGATGGTGGGCAACAGCGACGAGGACGCGCAGCTCGAGCGCGAACTGCTGCGCGGGGTGCTGGAGATGCGGGCCGACGCCCTTCTGATCACGCCGACACCGGAGAACGGGGACCTCATCGAGCGTGTCCGGGACGGCGGACTGCCGACGGTCCAGATCGACCGCGCGGTACCCGGGCTGGCGTGTTCGAGCATCCTGCTGGACAACGAGTCGGCGGCGGCCGCGGCGATCGAGCACCTCCACGCGCGCGGGCACCGCAGGATCGCCGTGATCAGCGGGCCCCAGGAGATCACGACCGGTGCCGAACGAAGCCGGGGCGCGCTCGACCGGGGGCGGAGCCTCGGCGCCGACGTGAAGGCCGTCGCCGCGTCCTCGTTCCTGCGTTCCGATTCGCTAAACGCCGTCGACGAGGCGCTGCGGTGGGGTCCGACGGCGGTGATGGCCGGCAACAACCTCATCCTGGAGGCGTGCCTGACCGTCTTCACCGAGCGGAACATCTCGGTACCCGAGGACCTCTCTCTCGTCGGTTTCGACGACCTGCCCTGGATGGAGTGGGTCAAGCCGTCCATCACGACGCTCAGGCAGCCGATCAGGACCATGACCCAGGCCGCGGTCGACCACCTCCTCAAGGCGCTGGACTCGCGCGATCCCGCTCAGATGCCGGCACCCGTGACCGACCGCTTCCCGGCGGAACTCGTCGAGCGCCGCTCGGTACGTGCACTGGGCGATGCCGGTGGAGGAGACGGCCCGGCCGGCTGACCGTCCCGGCTGCGGCACGCCTGATCCGGATCCTCCCGGGCCGACTGGCGAGCCCTGCCAGGCGCCCCCCTGACGCCGGCAGGTTCGATACCGGAGGAGCGCGGGCCGACGCCTTGCCGATGAGCCGAGGCCGGTAAACCTGACGGCACGTCGTTGTCGCGAGGATCACATTCCCCATGGGGGTTGAGCCGACCGCCGGTCGCCTTCGTACCCGAGAGCGCACTCAGCACCTGACATCCGGTCACTTGCTGACTACGTCTCCCGGAGGAACCTCGCTGTGTCCCACTCAGCCAGAATCCGCCACACCCCCACCCTTGCGGCCGGCGCCGCCGTGCTCGGCCTCGCCGCGCTCGCCTTCGCCGGCCCCGCGCAGGCGGCGACCGCCGCATCGACCGGTGTGGCCCGCACCGCGCACTCCACGGTGAGCCTGCCGGGGGCCCGCGTCCTCGCTTCCGACGCGTCGGTCAACCTCGGCCTCACCACCCGGCAGGCCCAGGCCGTACAGCGCTGGCTCGCGAGCGCCTACAGCTACAAGGGCGCGATCGACGGGCAGTTGGGAGCCGACAGCTGGATGGCCCTGCAGCGCGAGCTGCAGACGTTCGGGGTGTACAGCGGCCCCATCGACGGAGTCGTCGATTCCGACACGCTGTCGGCGCTGCAACAGCTCCTCACGGCCATCGCCGGCTACCGGGGCGCGATCGACGGAACCGACACCCCGGAGACCGAGGCCGCGTTCGCGCGCTACGCCGAGGCACTCATCGAGGACGACGGCGTGTGACATCTGGTCGGGCTGACGCGGGGCCGCCCCGCGACAGCCCGACCGGGCAGCGCGAACGCGGCGTACGACGTCCCTTCCGGCACCCGTCGCCGTACCTGCCGCTACCTTTCTACGCCGCACCCGCCACACCCTCCCCGGCCACGACGTCCGCTCCGACACCGTGGACCGCCCGGAGGCGAATGCTCCGCAGACCCCCGCGACCAGGACCGCGGCGAGAACGACGACGGCCCTAGCTGAGACATGGAGCAGGGCCGCGGCCACCGCGGCGCCCCCGAGCATCGCCGTGATCGATCCGAGCCGGCGGTGGACCTTCGCTCCCCGTCCCCCGCCGAGGGCGCTGTCGGCGGTCAGCCCGGTGAGGGTCAACGTCAGTACGGAGGTGTTGGGGTCGCGTACGCCGAAATGGCGGACCGTGCTGTTCTGGAGCCCTGCCGCCAGAGCGAGGAGCGCGATCGGCACGTACGCGCCGGGACCGCCGGTGTGCGCGGCGCGCTGCGAGCCCGGCCCGTCGGGCGTCATGGGACCGCTGCCGCCGACCAGCTGCGTCAGTCCTCCGCCGGGTCCGCGGGCAACCTCCAGGCCGTCCTGGACGGTTCGCTGGACCTCGCCCTGACGGTCGGTGGCCGGCGACCGCCCGACGGGATCGTGCTGCGGCCCCTGGTCGACGAACCGCTCGCGTTCCTCTGCCGGGCGGACCATCCGCTGGCCGGGCGCTCCCTGATCACCCTGGCGGATCTGTCGGGCACGCCGATCCTGCGCTTCCCGCCCGGCTGGGGAACGCGGGACACCGTGGACCGGGTGCTCGGCCCGGTGGACTCCGCCACCGAGATCGCCGGCTACACGCTCATGGTCAAGCTCATCCGTGCCGGCTTCGGCGCGACGCTGATGCCCGCATCGGCCGTGGCCGGCGCCGCCGGCGTGTGCGTGATTCCCCTCGACGCACCGGAACTGACCTGGCACCTCTCCGCGGCCGTCAGCACCCGCCGCCGCCCCACGGCGGCCACCGAAGCCCTCCTCGGAGCACTCATCACCGCCGCGGACGACGTCACCGGCCCACGCAACGCCTGATCGCCTGATCCGGTCGAGGACCGGGCCCACCGTCCGCATCACCCCTCCGGGCGCGCATGCCGTCTGTCGCACGAAGAGGTTGGATCCGGTCCGAAAGGTGGTCAATCGTCCCCCGGAGGGGGTTGGCTGGGAGACGCGGAGAGCGAGGCGTGGACGGGACACGGCTGCCGGGCTGCGCGCGTCGGATCGTCGTGTCCCCTGTGGATCGTCGTCGAGGAGGTCTCATGGCCAGGGGCAGTGCGGTTGTCGTCGGGGGAAGCGTGGCGGGACTGCTGGCCGCCCGCGCGCTGAGCGACCGTTTCGAGCAGGTCACCGTGTTCGACCGGGACGCTCTGCCACCAGAGCCCCGGCCGCACACCGGGGTGCCGCAGGGGCGCCAGGTACACGCCCTGCTCCATCGCGGCGCCGAGACGCTTGGGGCGCTGCTGCCCGGTTTCCTGGACGACCTGAAGGGCGCCGGTGTGCCGACGGGGGACGGCCAGCGGGACCACCACATGTACCTGGACGGGCACCTCATCGTGCCCGCCGCGTCCGGGCTCACCCTCTACGGCGCGAGCAGGTCGCTCATCGAGTACCTGATCCGCACCCGGGTCACCGCGCTGCCCAACGTGGCGATCGTGGACGGCACCGCCGTCACCGGCCTCGTCCTCACCGGGGACGGCGAACGGGTCGCCGGGGTACGGCCGGCCGGTGCCGAAGAGGTCCGCGCCGACCTCGTCGTCGACGCCACGGGCCGCGGCTCCCACGGCGCACGGTGGCTGCGCGAGGCCGGTGCCCCGGTGCCCCCGACCTCCGCCATCCGCGCCGACGTCGTCTACGTCACCCGGCACTACGCCCGCAGGCCCGAGCACCTGAACGGGCTGCTCGGCGCCACGATCATCCCGTATCCGGGGATGCGGCGCGGTGGCGTCGTGGTGCGGCAGGAGGGCGACAGGTTCGCCATCGTGCTCGCCGGCATGCTGGGGGAGGAACCGCCGCTCGACGAGGGGGCGTACGCGGCCTGGGCCCGTTCGCTGCCGTCGTCCGAGGTCGCCGACGTCATCGACACGTCGGAGCCGCTCGACGAGCCGGCCAAGATGCGGTTCCGCCAGAGCGTCCGCCACCATTTCGAACGCCTCGACGCGCCACCCGCCGGCTTCCTCGCCGTCGGCGACGCGCTGTGCGACTTCAACCCCGTGTACGGGCAGGGCATGACGGTCGCCGCCATGGAGGCCGAACTGCTGCGGGACCTCCTCGCCGGTGAGGAGGAACACGACCTGCCGCGGCGCTTCTTCGCCGCGGCCGCCAAGGTGGTCGACGGTCCCTGGCAGCTCGCGGCGGGAGGCGACTACCGGTTCCCCGAGGTCGAGGGGCGGCGTCCTGCCCTGGGAAGGCTCGTCGAGCGCTACCTTGACCGCTACAGGGCCGCCGCCTCCGTCGACCCGGTACTCGGCACCCGCTTCCTGCACGTCGCGCACCTCATGGCCCCGCCGTCCCGCCTGCTGTCTCCCCCGACGGCACTACGCGTGATGCGGGCACGCCCCGGACGCAGGGCGAGTCGATGACGGCCCCTTCGGAGATCACCCGGGAATCAGCCGGAGAACACCCGGAGACACCCGGAGACACCCGGACACCGACGGGTAGGTCGCCTTTCGGGTGGTCGTCGTCCGGCCCACCGCCTGGTGCCATCCGCGTCCGACCCATCCCCACTACGGTCGTCGGGACATGACTGAAACGGGGTCCACCCATGCTGACGGCCGTTGCCACCGCAGTCGGTGAGCCGCTCACCTTCACCGAACGCGACGTGCCCGAACCCGGCCAGGGAGAGGTCCTGGTCAAGATCACCGCGTGCGGAGTCTGCTACACGGACCTGGACGTGCTCCAGGGCCAATGGCCCGACGCCCGCTTCCCGCTCGTCCCCGGTCACGAGATCACCGGCGTGGTGGACGCCACCGGTCCCGGCGTGTCGTGGCCGGAGGCCGGCGCGTCCGTGGGTGCCCAGATCCTCGGCGACTCCGACCGCCGCTGCGACTACTGCGTGCGCGGCGAGCAGATCCTCTGCCCCCAGAAGCGCTTCACGGGCATCGACATGGACGGCGGCTACACCGAATACGCCCTTCTCAAGGCCGACTTCGTCACCCCACTGCCGGAGGGGCTCGACCCGGTCGCGGCGGCTCCGCTGATGTGCGCGGGCCTGACCGCCTTCAACGGCCTGAGGCAGGGCGGGATCACCCCGACCTCGCGCGTCGCCGTCATCGGCGCCGGCGGAGTCGGGGCACTGGCGATCCGCTACGCCGTCGCCATGGGAGCCCGTGTCGCCGTCGTCGGCCGGACGGACCGGCACGAGGCGGCGGTGAGGAAGATGGGCGCCGAACGGTTCATCAGCACGCAGGACGCCGACCCGGCCAAGGCACTCAGGGCCTGGCACGGCGGAGCGAACCTCATCCTCAACACCACCCCGTCCACCTCGGCCGCCGCCGCCACGTTCACCGGTCTGGCGCCCGACGGCAGGCTCGTCCTGTGCGGGTACGGCCCCGAGCCGCTGGTCCTGCCCACCCAGCCGCTGGTCCTCAACCGGCTGCACGCCATGGTCAACCCATCCGGCTCCCCGCACGACGCGCGCGACACCCTCGCGTTCTCAGCGGCCCACGGCATCCTGCCCGAGATCACCACCATCGCCCTGCGCGACGCCAACGCGGTACTCGACGCCATGGCCAAGGGCAGCTCCGGCAAGCGGTCGGTCATCACCTTCGACTGACCGCTGGCGTAGATGCCCTCGCCGGACCAGCGGCGGGTGGCCTCGACGGCGAGAAGCGCGTCGGCGGTCTTCGACTGGCCGTAAGAGATGAGCGGGTCGTACGGCCTGAAGTCGAAGTGGAGATCGTCGAAGACGACGGGGGAGAAGAGGTTGCCGCCGGAGCTGACGGACACGATCCGGGCGCCGTGGGCGGCCGCCAGCGCGTCGTGCAGGCCCAGCGTGAGGGCGAAGTGGCCCATGAAGTTCGTGGCGAACTGCATCTCCCAGCCCTCGGGCGTGCGCTCGACCTCGGGGAGGGCCATGATCCCGGCGTTCTTGACCAGGATGTGCAGCGGCTGGTCCCACTCGTCCAGGAACCGGCGCACGGATGCCTGGTCCGCCAGGTCCAGGGCGCGGACCGTCACCCTGGTGTTGCCCGTGGAACTGGTGATCTCCGCGGCGATCTCCTCGGCCGCCCCCGGGCGGCGCACGGCGAGGACGACCTCCGCGCCGGCGGATGCGAGGGCGCGCGCGGTCTCGATGCCGATACCGGATCCGGCCCCGGTGATCAGGGCGCGCTTGCCGACGAGGTCCACACCGTCGAGGACATCGTCAGCCGTGGAGCTGAAGCCGAAGGGTGTGCGGATGGTGCCGGTCATCGCGAGACCTCTCAGGTGCGTGGGGATCGGGGCCGGCCCGGAGCGTGCCTCGGGCCCGGCACCTTCCACGGTGCCGCCACGCCCGGCTGCCAGCCAGAGCCCTGGGAACCCTGGTAGCGGCAGGGACAGGCTGGCACCAGGCATACCGCAGCGGCGACCAGGCCGGGCAGGCGCCACGTCGCGCAGCGCACACGGAAGTGCGACGCTCCGCCGGTCCTGCCCGGGGAGCGCCGCACTTCTTCACCGCGATCGAAGCCGACGGGATGGCGCCTGGCCCTCAGCCCTCAGCCCAGCCTTCGGCCCCCAGCCCCCCGGGCCCCTCCCCTCAGAGCCGCACCCGCACCGCCGCGCTCCCCAGCCGGGGGATCTCCACGAGGATGTCGGCGCCGTCGAGGCCTGCCGGCCCGAGGGGGTCTCCGAGGTACGTGGCGCGTTCCGCGCCGGTGACCGGGAAGCCGCAGCGAAGGCGGACGGTGCGCGCCTCGGTGGCGTACGACTGAAGGCGCACCAGCACATCGGCACCCGCGCCTGCGGCCTCCCTCGCAGTCCCCGTCGCACCCGCATCCCCACCCGCGCCGCCCCCGACCGCCACCGGTGTCACGTCGACCACCTTGACCTGCGCGTCGTCCAGGGACAGCAAGGCGAACACGGCGGGCCGGCCGCCATCGGGCGCACCGTGCGCCGGCACACCGACCAGGGGGTGGTCGATCTCGTACGCCGTGCGCACCGCCAGGGCGTCGGCGCTGATCCTCTCGCCGCGGCGGCGGACGCCCACCGCGTACCGGAAGGTGGTGTGGAACGCCTGCTGGGAGGGGAAGTTCGTGTCCCACAGGTTGTTGTGCACCCAGGAGTAGACCGTGCCGGGCTGCCGCGGTGACGTCGAGTCAGGGAACGGCGCGTAGGGCAGGGCGATCGTCTCCGGTTGCACGAGCGGCGCGTCCCGGGTGACCCAGGCGACGGGGCCGCCGGCGTCCTCCAGCGAGACGAACGAGCGCACGGCGCGCATGTGCTGGGGTGCGCCGGGCACGTGTTCGAGGCCGGTACCGGTCAGCGCTCCGGTGATCTCGTAGTGCACGACCGGCTCCGACAGGGCGAAAGGAAACGCCAGGTACGCACTCTCCTTCGTCATGGTGGCGGGCTTGTCGAACCGGTTGTCGAACACGACATGCGCGTCGTCGCGGCCGAGGCTCACCGTGGTGCGCGCCCGGTGGACGCCGTCCGCCGCGTACTCGAAGGTGAGCCGCTGTCCGAGCCCGTCGTCGCGGCGTTCGAGCAGGACGCGGGGCGGGCCAGGGTCCGGGAGCCGAGCAGTTCGAGCTCCTCGCTGACCGTGGTCTTGTTGGCCTGGTGGTTGTAGCCGCCGGCGGTCGTGTAGGTGTCGTAGACGTAGCCGTTGAAACCGACCACGGCGTCCTGGTCGACCAGCTCCCGGCCGGTCGCCTTCTCGACGAGGCTCGCCACGCATGCCTTCGCCAGATCCACGCGCACACGCAGGTGGTCGTTCTCCAGGACCAGGTCCTCGGCGGTGGGCAGCGGTACCGCGGCACCGTCCTCCTTCTCGCCGGTACCGACCCGCCCCTGGGAACGGGCCTCCTCCTCGGCGGAGCGCGTGTGCCGCTCGGCCGCCCGGCCGGACGGGTCCGCCGCGTCGACCACCGCCACGTCCAGCCGCACCATTGCGAACGGCGGCACGTCGGGCACCTCGACGCTCAGCCACCGCCCGGCATCGCGATGGACGTGGTTGGTCTGCGGCTCCTCCACCGCCGGCAGGGGAGCGCCGGTGCGGCCGTCGCCGACCGACACACGCTTGTCCAGCGGCACCCGGCTCTCCCGGAGGAAGAACCTCACGACGGACGTCCGGGGAGCCGCCGTGGTGTTGACCGCCCAGTACGTCGCGTCGGCACTCCCGGACGTGGGCAGCACCGCGCCGAGCGCGGCCGACGCGTGGTCGAGGAAGGTGTCGGCGTAGTTGCTGCCGTGCAGGGCGTAGCCGTACTTCCAGTGCCACTGCTGCTCGCCCGACTGGCCGCCACCGTCGCCGTGCGTCCACGGGTCGGCCGCGCCCCAGGTGTGCTCGTTGAACAGCGAGATCGACCGGTAGGCGTCGGCGGCGCCGAGCCTGACGTCGGCGGCCAGCCGGGCGGTGGGCCCCGCAGGATCCATCAGCGCGGCCATGCCGTACAGGGTGCCGGCGTCGGTGACCACGGACTGGGCGCGGCGCACCATCGCCTGGGGCCGGGCGCCCGAGCCGACGCCCTCGACCCACCAGTCGCCCCAGTCGCCCTCGAAGGTGGGAATCTCCGGGCCCAGCCGCGCCTCGGCGTCGTCGAAGAAGTCGGTGTTGGTGGACAGCCGCAGCTTGGGGCTCTGCCATGTCTCGTTCCACCGGCGCACGGTCTCGGCCATGATCAGCCGCGGTGGCGCGTTGTCCCCGAAGTGGCCCTGCACCCTCAGATGCAGCACGTCCCACGGGTAGGGCTCGCGGTCCTGCGCGCCGGGGCCCTGCCAGCCCAGCAGCTCCACCGGGAACGGGTACGGGTTGGTCGCGAGCGAGGTCAGGTAGGCCGGCAGCAGGTCGTCCACCATCTCGTAGGAGGTGGCGAAGCCGAGCATGGGGCCTTCCATGTACGCCAGGCCGTGCGGGCTGTCGGTCATCCACACCAGTACCTCGTTGCCCGAGGGCGCGCGCCACCGGAACAGCCGCGGCAGCCGCGATCCGCCGTTGGCGTTCGGCACCGAGCGCCCCGCCCAGTTGTGGGCCACCGACAGGTACCGCACGCCCAGCTGGGAGAGCGCGTCGGGCAGCCCGGCGACGGTGCCGGGCACGTCGGTCTGCATGGCGGAGCGGAACTCGACCCCGTACTCGTCCCTGACTCTGCGGGCCAGCCGCAGCAGCTCGTGCAGCTCGTCGGTCGAGCAGGTGTCGGTGTGCAGGTTGTACGGCATGGCCGTCAGCTCGATCTGGCCGGCCCGGACCCGCTCGACGAACTCCTTGACCCGCTCCGGCGGCCGGACGGACGCCCACTGCTCGAACGACCAGAGCGATTCCACCGCCCATCGGAACCTCGCGTCGTCGGGCCAGCCGTCGGTGGCGCGGGTGAGGTCGAGGCACGAGTCGAGGAAGGCGACGTGCTCGCCCAGCACCGTGCCCTGCGGATCGGTGTAGCCGATGTCCAGGTGCGAATGGTGCACCAGGTGGATCGTCCAGTCGCGCGGCGGGTCCAGCGCGAAGGCGAGGACCGCCGAGTCCGTGCCGTTGCCCGCCTCGATCCGGATGTCGTGGCGCTCGGAGGCGAGCGGGAGCAGCAGCCGTGCCCCGCCCGGCGCGGGGAGCACCTCCACGGGTATCGGGCCGCCGCCGGCCGTCACGTCGAACGCCCAGTCACCGTGCCCCGAGACATCGCCCGAGATCAGGATCCGTACCGACCGCTGGGCGCCGTCCGCACCCCGCCGCACGAGGTGCTCGGGCATGGCCCGCAGTTCCGTGTCGCCGGCCCGCGCGGTGGCGGCGACGGCGAGCGAGACCATGCCGGCCCGGACCTTGTCGTTCGACCATCGGCGGTCGCGTACGAGTGCACGCGTTGTCATATCTTTCCTGTCTCCCAAGGTGGTTCGGTCAGGACGTGAGCCGGAGGCTGTTGACGAAGAACCGCTGGAACACGAAGAAGAGCACCACGGTCGGCACCGACGCGACGAGCGCACCGGCCAGCACCACGGGCGGCCCGACGGTGCCGTAGTTGCCGTTGAGGTCGGCCAGCGTCGCCATCACCGGCCGCACGTTGGGGCTCAGCGAGAGCGTGATCCCGAACAGCAGGTCGTTCCATATCCAGGTGAACTGGAAGATGAACGCGGCCAGCAGCGCGCTCCTGGCCAGCGGCAGGTGGATGCGGAGGAACATCTGAAGCCAGTTCATGCCGTCGAGCTGAGCCGCCTCGGAGATCTCCCGCGGCACCGTCAGCATGAAGTTCCGGTTGACGAAGAAGGCGAACGGGATGGTCAGCGCGACGTAGACCAGCACCATGCCGTACTGCGTGTCGTACAGGCCGGTCCTGGCGAACCCGGTGAACAGCGGGGACAGGAAGGTCTGCAACGGCAGTACGGTGCCGATGAAGATGGCCCAGAACCAGACCGCGGGCCGGCGCACAGGCATCACGACGACGGCGAACGAGGCGAGCGCGGCGACCACCACCGCCACCGCCCCGCCGACCACCGCGTACAGGAGCGTGTTGAGGAGCCCCCGGCCGACGTCGGCGCTGGTGAACGCGGTGCGGACATTGCCGAGGAATCCCGGAGCGGAGAACCACCAGCGTGGTGAGCCGGTGTACTGCCCGGCGGGTGTGAACGCGTTGACGACGACCAGCCAGGTCGGCACCAGCCACACGAGCGATATCAGGGCGACCAGGACGCCCCGGACGGACCTCCCGGTCATGAGACCTCCCCCCAGCGCGGTTGCACCTGCCGGCGCAGGTAGAGCCAGGACGCGGCGATGACGACGACCGTCAGCACGACGGAGACCGCCGCGCCGTAGCCGTACCGGTTGAGGGTGAAGGTCTGCCGGTACATCGTCAGGGCCAGCGTCTCGGAGTCCGTGCCCGGCCCGCCCTGGGTCAGCAGCCAGACGATGTCGAAGGTCTTGAGGCTGTTGACGATGGACATGCCCACCACCACGACGGTCATCGGCCGCAGCTGCGGCACGATCACCCGGAGGAACAGCTGCATGCCCTGCGCGCCGTCGAGGCGCGCGGCCTCGATGGTGTCCACCGGGATGGTCTGGAGCCCGATCAGGAACAGGATCAGCGAGGCGCCGGTCGCCTGCCAGGTCGTGGCCACGATCATCACGATCGTGTTCAGCGGCCAGTGCAGCAGCCACTCCTGCTGCCAGCCGCCGAGTCCGATGGCGCCCAGCGTCTGGTTGACGGCCCCGTCGCTCCTCAGCAGGAACGTCCACAGCAACGCCGTCGCGGAGCCCGACAGCGCGTACGGGATGACCACCGCGGTACGGGCCACCACGCCCCAGCGCACCGAGTTGGTCAGCGCCGCGAGGACGAGGCCGAGCAGCACGGGCAGCACCAGCGTGCCCACCACCCAGCACACCGTGTTCAGCAGGGACCGGGCGAAGTCGGGGTCGGTGAAGAGCGCGACGTAGTTGGACAGGCCCACGAAGCGGGCGCTGATGCCGTTGTCGTCGAACAGGCTGCGCCCCGCGGTGACCGCGAACGGCACCACCAGCAGTGCGACGATCAGTGCGACGGCCGGCAGCAGGAAGGCACCCACCGCGGCGGCTCGGCGGAACTCACCGGATCGCGCCGTGGACGTGGGCGCCGCGGACGTACGTGGTTCTGTCGGGGGTGCCGCCTTGGCGGCATGGGTTACGACGTCCACATCTTCCACTCCTTGTCGGCTCGACGCTGCATGCTCGCCAGAGTGCTCTTCGCCTGCGCGGCCGTGGGGTTGATCATGAACGCGCTCAGGTCCAGCACGTTGCCCTCGATCAGCACCGGCGGTGACGCCTCCCAGTACCGGACGGCCTGGGTCGGCCGCTCGCGTCTCACCTGCGCGGCGACCTGGCGCACAGCTCCGACATCCGGCACCACGGAAGGGTCCGCGGAGGTGTCCCTGAGGAAGCCCGTCCACGCCCTCTGCACGGCCGGGTTCAGCCAGGCGCGCGCCACGGACACCGCGGCGTCCCGCTTGTGTGCGTGCGCCGCCACCGCGAGCACACCGCTCTCCACCAGCGCCGACTGAGCGCCGCCCGGCGGCGGGAGCAGGAAGGCACCCAGGTCGGCGTCCTTCACCCCGGCGTCCAGGAAGGCGCCGGTGTTCCACGTGCCGTACAGGCACATGGCCGCACGCCCCTGCGCGAACTGGCCCGGTGCGTCGGAGACCGCCGCATCGGGCGGGGAGAACGCACCCCGCCGGTACAGATCGCTCCACAGACCCATCGCCTGGCGGCACACCTCGTCGGTGTACGAGGCCCGGCCCGCCGTGAGATCCAGATAGAACCGGTGGTCAAGCCCGTTGACCAGCTGCTGGAACCAGATCGACGACTCCCAGGTGGTCGCACCGCCCGACATGATCGGTGTGATGCGCCGGGCCCGCGCGGCATCCACCACGTGCAGGAACTCCTGCCATGTCGCCGGGACACCGACTCCCAGCCGGTCGAACACCTTCTTGCTGTAGAAGACGGCGTAGTACGACTTGTACAGTGGAACGCCGTACTGCCTGCCCCGGTAGCTGAAGGACTCGCGCAGCGCCGCGTCATCGCACCAGCCCTGCCGTGCCGCCTCGTTCCAGGCCTCGGAGACGTCGGCGAGGATTCCGGCACGGGCGACGTCCCGCAGCCGGTACCCGTTCCACCACTTGATCAGGTCGGACGTGGAGTCCGTCTGCGCCGACATGCGCACGATCTGCTGGTAGTTGCTCACATTGGGCACGGCCCGGGGCGCCAGCCGGTAACCGGCGAGCCGGTGCACCTGCGCTCCCGCCGCCTGATAACCCGGCGCCCAGGTGGAGTTGTCGTTGAAGAGCGAGACCACGTCGGCCGGCGCGGGCCGGGTCAGGGAGCCCTGGCCGCAGGCACCGAGCGCCAGTCCGGCGACGCCGACCAGCCCCGAAGTCAGGGCCGCGCGCCGGCTCACTGGAGGCGGAGTGTCGATCGACTGCATGGAACCACCTCGTCGTGGAAGCATCGACCTGCTAAGTTATCGGTAACGTACACATCGCCTCGTGATTTGAAAAGAAGTAACGTTGACGTTATCGCTAGGGGGTCGTTGACATGGGCGGGAGCCCGCAGGCGGCGGTGCAGGCAGCGCAGTACGACCCGGCACCCTGCTATCCGGTCCGCGACGGCACCGTCGCCGTCGGCTGGCACGACGCGGCACGAGCGCTGCCGGCGGGCACCCGCGTCCTCGCCGTCGACGGTCCCGCCGTACTGGACTGGGCGGCCGTCGCCGAGCGGCTGCGCGCGGCGTTCGCGGACACCCGGGGCCGGGTGGAGGTCGCGGACGTCCGATCCGCGGCGCGCGACTGGCTGACGGTGCGCCACCTCACGGAGTCGGACGCATTGCGGGACGACCCGGACTTCGCACGGCTCGCGGGCGGCTCGCTCGGTGAGTTGATGGACCCGCACGCGCTGGCGGAGCTGGCGGCCGCCCCTGTCGGCGAAGACGGGTTGCGCGTCCTCGTAGGGCCCGGCGCCGCGCTCGGGCAGGCCGACATCCTGTGGTGGGCCGACCTGCCGAAGCGGTACGCGGAAGCGGCCGTCCGGCAGGGCCGGGGACGCAACGTCGCCGCCCCGGAGAGCGAGCCCCCGACGCTGCGCCGGCTGCTCTACGTCGACTGGCCGCTGCTCGACAGGCACCGTGACGACATGGCGGAGCGCATCGACCGCTGGTTCGACGTTACCGATACCGTCGAACCGACGTCGATCAGCGGTGCGGCACTGCGCGAGACGTGCCGCTCGCTCGCCACCCGTCCCTTCCGCACCAGGCCCACCTTCAACACCACGCCGTGGGGCGGGCACTGGGGTCAGGAGACCCTCGGCCACAACCCGGACGCGGAGAACACCGCGCTCGGGTACGAGCTGATCGCACCCGAGAGCGGCGTCCTGCTCGGCGACGACCCGGCCCGGTGCGTGGAGGTACCCTTCCAGCTCGTCGTCGCCCTCTCACCGGCGGACGTGCTCGGGCCGGCGGTCCACGAACTCTTCGGGACGTCGTTCCCGATCCGCTTCGACTACCTCGACACGGTCGGCGGCGGGAACCTCTCCGTCCACTGCCACCCGCGGACCGACGACATGCGCAGCGTCTTCGGCTGGCCGTACACCCAGCACGAGACCTACTACCTGATGCACGCCGGCACCGGCAGCAAGGTCTTCCTCGGCCTGCACGGCGGCGTCGACCTCGACACCTTCCACCATCACGCGGACGCCGCCGACACGCACGGCACGCCATTCGACATCGAGCGGTACGTGCAGACCTTCCCCGCCGACGCCGGGCAGCTCTACCTCGTCCCGGCGGGCACGCCGCACGGCAGCGGCGAGGGCAACGTCGTCCTCGAAGTCAGCGCCACCCCGTACCTGTACTCGCTGCGGTTCTACGACTGGCTGCGGCACGACTCGGCAGGCGACCAGCGCCCCGTCCATGTGAACCACGCGTTCCGCAACCTCGACCCGGCACGGTCGGGCGGGGCCGTCTCCCGCGACCTGATACAGCGACCTCGCCTGGTGCACGAGGGCAACGGCTGGCGGGAGGAACTCCTCGGCGCCCTGCCCGCGATGTTCTTCGAGGTCCGCCGCACCGTCGTCGACCCGGGCCACACGGCCGAGCAGCACACCGAGGGACGCTTCCACGTCCTGACCGTCGTGGACGGACCCGGTGCGCTGATTACGACAGCGGCCGGGCACCGGCACTTCGTACACTATGCGGAGACTCTCGTCGTCCCCGCTTCCGTCGCCGCCTACGGCGTGCGGAACGAGGGACCGGAGCCGGTCCGACTGGTGAAGGCGCAGGTGGTATGAGCACGAATTCGGACCCCGAACAGGCTCTCACCATGCGGGACGTGGCCAAGCGGCTCGGCGTGAGCCCGATGACGGTGTCCCGCGCGCTGCGCGGCCAGCGCGGCATCGGCGAGGACACCAGGAAACGGGTGCTCGCGGAGGTGGCCGCCATCGGCTACCGCCCCAACAAGCGTGCCCGGAACCTGCGCTCCGGCGGTCCGAACGAGCTGATCGGACTGGTCGTCACCAACCTTGCGAACCCCTTCTACTCCCAGCTCGCCGTGGGCGTCGAGCAGGTCTGCGTGGGCTACGGGGCACGGGTCATGCTCGGCAGCACCGGCGAGGACCCTCAGGCGGAGCGCGAGGTCGTCGCGGACATGGTGGAGCGCGGTGTGGACGGCCTGGTCGTGGTCCCGGCCGGTCACGACCACAGCCACCTCGGCGGCGACCTGCTCAACGGCACGCCCGTGGTGCTCGCGGCCAGCCCGCCCATGGGCATCGAGGTCGACTGCGTGCTCGTCGACGACTTCGGCGGCACCCGGCAGGCCTGCCGGGAACTCATCGCCCGCGGCCACCGGCGCATCGGCTTCCTCGGCCTGCCACCGTCGCTGTGGACGGGCTCGGAGCGCTTCCGCGGCTACGCGCTGGCCCTGGAGGAGGCGGGCATCGCGATGGACGAGCGGTACGTCAGCCGGCACCGCGGCGACAGCGCACTCGCGGAGAAGGCGGCACGGGGGATGCTCGCCCTGGACGAACCGCCGACAGCTCTGCTGACCGCCAACAACCGGAACACGGTCGGCGCGCTGCGCGCCCTGCGGGACCGTCCGGACGGCAGCAAGGCGATCACCGTCGCGGGCTTCGACGACATCGAACTCGCCGACATGCTGGACCTGCCTCTGACCGTCGTGTCGTACGACCCCGTCGAGGTCGGCCGCGTCGCCGCCTCCCTGCTGTTCGAGCGCCAGACGAGCACGGTGTCGCCGCAACCGAGGAGGGTGACCATCAGCACCACCCTCGTCGACCACCCCACACCGCGGTAGGCCCCTGTCGCTCGGGGCCCCAGTGCCACTCAGGAAGGTGTTCGTCGGTTGATTCCCGTCCTGGAGATCGGCGGTACCCATGTCACCGCGGCTCTCGTCGACCCGCGCGACGGGCACGTCACCGCTCGGACGCGGGGGCCGCTCGACGCGCACGGCGGTGCCGAGGACATCCTCGGCACCGTACGGCGCTGCGCCGACGGGCTGCCGGCGCCTGCCGGCGCGCGGTGGGGCGTGGCGGTGCCGGGGCCGTTCGACTACGCGAGGGGGATCGCGCTCTTCGCGGGCGTCGGCAAGTTCGAGGCCCTGTACGGAGTCGACGTGCGGACGGCACTCCTCGACGGGCTGCGGAAGCGCCCCGGCGACGTCGCGTTCGTCAACGACGCCCACGCCTTCCTGCTGGGCGAGTGGTCCACGGGGGCTGGCCGCGGCCACCGCCGGGTCGTCGGCATCACGCTCGGCACGGGCGTGGGCTCGGCGTTCCTCGCCGACGGCCGCATCCGTGAGAGCGGTCCCGGCGTGCCGCCCGAGGGCCGCCTGGACCTGACCGAGCTCGACGGCCGGCCGCTGGAGGACTCCGTCTCGCGCCGGGCGATCCTGGCCCGTTACGGCGACCGGGACGCCGACGTACGCGACGTCGCCGAGCGCGCCAGGGCGGGGGAGGGGCGGGCCCGGCGGGTGCTGGACGATGCCTTCACCGGACTGGGGACCGTGCTGGGCCCACGCCTCGCCGACTTCGGTGCGAGCGCCCTCGTCGTCGGGGGCTCCATAGCCGGCTCCTGGGACCTCGTGGCCCCTGCGTTGCGCAGCGGGCTCGCGGCCGGGAGCGGGCGTGGGCGCTGGGTGCCGGACGACGCGGACCCGGGCGCGGGGCCGCCGCCTCCCGGGGCCCCGCAGAGCCCTGAGGGAGCCGCCTCCCCCGGACCGGATCGCGGCGCTCGGGCAGCCGCAGGGCACACCCGCGTCATGAAACCGGCCGACCGGCCCGAGGACGCCGCGCTGATCGGTGCGGCCTGCGCGGCGTCCGCGGAGGACCGACCGAGGGGATGACCGGCAGGCTGACGGAGGGATATCCGGGGATACCGGCAGCATGCCGGCCACATGGGTCGGCCCGTGGTGTGCCGGCCACCTGCTTCTCAGGGCAGGATCGAGTCGACATAGCCTCCGTCGACGCGCACGGCGCCGCCCGTGGTGGCGGAGGCGTGGGGCGAGGCGAGGTAGACGACCATGTTGGCGATCTCCTCGGGCTCGATGAGACGTTGCAGCAGGGACTGGGGCCGGTACGTGACCATGAACTCGTGCTGCGCCTCGTCCCAGGGCAGCTCGTCGCCGACGAGCTCGCGGACGAACCCCTCGACGCCGCCGGTGTGGGTCGGTCCGGCGATGACGGAGTTGACGGTGACGCCGGTGCCGGCGGCGTCCTTGGCGAACCCGCGGCTGACGGCGAGCAGCGAGGTCTTCGTCATGCCGTAGTGGATCATTTCCGCGGGGATGACCACGGCCGAGTCGCTGGCGATGTTGAGGACGCGCCCCCAGCCCCGTTCCTTCATGCCGGGCAGGTAGGCGCGGATGAGCCGGATGGCGGAGAGGACGTTGACCTCGAAGTAGCGGCGCCACTCGGCGTCGTCGATCTCCAGCGCGGGCACCGACCCGAAGATGCCGAGGTTGTTGACGAGGATGTCGACCGCGGGCGCGGCCTCCAGTACGGCGTCGGCGCCCTGCTCCGTCGACAGGTCGCCCACGGCGCCGGCGACGTCGTCGCTGCCGGAGCCGGCACGCACGGTGGCGACGGCTTCCGCGACGCGCTCCTCGCCGCGGCCGTTGACGACGACGCGGGCGCCCGCGCGGGCGAGGCCCGTGGCGATGGCAAGGCCGATGCCCTGGGTGGAGCCGGTGACCAGAGCGGTGCGGCCGGAGAGATCGATCTGCATGGTGCGTTCCCCTCGTCGAGGCGGTGGAGTGTGCCGGGGCCGTGCCGAAAGGCGCCGGCGGTGCGGGCGGGGTGGCTCGGCCGGTGGGGTGGCCCGGCTGTGCCGGGCCACCCTCGGTCTGCGGTCGAGGCCGCTCAGAGAGCCTGGAGAGCGCTCTGGGCGAAGGTGTGGTCCTGCTCGGGGGCGCCACCGCCGAGGCCGAGGGCGCCCACGAGCTGCCCCTCGCGGTGGATCGGCACCCCGCCGGCGATGAACAGCAGGGGCTTGTCCAGCGCGGTGGGCAGGGTGTGGAAGGGGCCGTCCGGCTTGACCAGGTCCACGAGGTCGGCCGTCGGCGCGTTCAGCTGCAGGGCGGTGTAGGCCTTGGCGGTGCTGGTCTCACCGGAGATGAGGACGGCACGCTCGTCGCGGCGGAAGGCCAGCAGGTGTCCACCGGCGTCGAGGACGGTGACGCTGACGGGGACGGCCGCCGCGTCGGCAGCCTGACGAGCGGCAAGGACGAGGGCCTCCGCGTCGGCAGCGGTGAGAGGGGTCACGGCGGTGGTGCTCATGAAAACTCCTTTGATCGGTACGGGACTTGCGGTTGATGTGGTGTGGCTCTGTGGGTGTGGGTGCGGGTGTGGGTGCGGGTGCGGGTGTCGGGCTCAGGAGCGGGCTCTGTGAGTACGGGGCTCTGGAGCGGACCCCGTGGGCGCGGAGCTCAGGAGCGGACTGCTCGCTCCGAGGGCCGGGCGAGGTGCGTCGGAGCGGAAGCCGCGGCGGTGCGGCTGGTGCGGCCGGTCCGGCCGGGCCGGAGCTCGATCCGGTGTGAGATGACGGCCAGCACCAGGGCGGCGCCGGCCAGGACGGCCCCGACGGCGTTGGGCGCGGTGTAGCCGAGGCCGGCGGAGATCACCAGGCCGCCGAGCCAGGCGGACAGCGCGTTGCCCAGGTTGAAGGCGCCGATGTTGGCCGCCGAGGCCAGCGTCGGCGCGCCGTGGGCGTGGTCCAGGACGCGCTTCTGCAACGGCGGGACGGTGGCGAAGCCGAGAGCGCCGATCAGGAAGACGGCCGCGACGGCCGCGGCCTTGCCGGAGGCCAGGAACGTGAAGAGCAGCAGGACCAGCGCCAGGCCGCCCAGAGCGGTGTAGAGCATCGGCATGAGCTTGCGGTCCGCGAAACGGCCGCCGGTGAGGTTGCCCGCCACCATGCCCAGCCCGAAGACGACCATCAGCCAGGTCACGGAGGAGTCCGCGAAGCCGCTGACCTCGGTCATCATCGGCGCGATGTAGGTGATCGCGGCGAACACGCCTCCGAAGCCGAGGACGGTCATGGCCATCGCGAGGACGACCTGGACGTTCTTGAAGGCGGTGACCTCGTCCCGCAGGTGCACGCCTGCCGGCTTGGGCACGTCGGGCACGAGCTTGGCAACGCCGGCCAGGCCGACCACGCCGAGGGCGGCGACGATCAGGAAGGTCACGCGCCACCCCGCGCTCTGGCCCACGTACGTGCCCAGGGGGACACCGACGACGTTGGCGACGGTCAGGCCCGTGAACATCATGGAGATGGCGCCGGCCTTCTTCTCCGGCGCCACCAGCTCGGCGGCGACGACGGAGCCGATGCCGAAGAAGGCGCCGTGCGCGAGCGAGGCCACCACGCGGCCGATCAGCATGACCGCGAAGACCGGGGCCACGGCGGAGATCAGGTTGCCGAGGATGAACAGGCCCATGAGCAGCATGAGCATGTTCTTGCGGGAGATCCTGGTGCCGAGGACGGTCATGATCGGTGCGCCGATCATGACGCCGAGCGCGTAGCCGGTGACCAGGAAGCCCGCCGTCGGCACGGACACGCCGAGGTCCGCGCCGACCTGGGGCAGCAGCCCCATGATCACGAATTCCGTGGTGCCGATTCCGAAGGCCCCGATGGCAAGGGCTAGCAGTGCGAGCGGCATGGCGAGGGTCCTTAGACGTGCGAGGTGAAGGATGCGTGAGCGCCTTACGTGCGTCGACAATAGTTGCACGCGCTGGTTAATGGCAAACGCGGGTATAGTGAGGTACGCGATAAGGCGGCAGGTCCCCTGCCGGCGTCTCCACCCGTACGAGCCGACCGAGGGAGCTGGTCATGACCGCCACCGACCCGGCGATGACCGCACTGGCGCACAGCTGGTCGGCCCTCTCTCTGCTGCACGGACGCATCGAGAGCAGAGTCGAGCGCGCGCTGCAGGCCGCGCACCGTCTGAGCGCACGCGAGTACTCGCTGCTGGACGTGCTGAGCCGCCAGCACGACGGCGAGGGCGGACACCTGCAGATGCGGCAGGTCGCCGACGCCGTCGTCCTCAGCCAGAGCGCCACCACACGGCTGGTGACCCGCCTGGAAGACCGCGGGCTGCTCCAGCGCTACCTGTGCCCCACCGACCGCCGCGGCATCTACACCGAGGTCACCGACGACGGCCTGCGCCTGCTGGAGGAGGCCCGCCCCACCCACAACACCGCCCTGCGAGAGGCCCTCGACCGGGCAGCGACCGAGCCCGCGCTCGCGCCCCTGGTCCATGCGGTCGAGCAGGTGCAGGGTGGTGGCGCGCGGAGACTCGACAACGGGAAGGTGTGAATCCCCGCTGCGATGACCACCGCAACGGCAACCGCAACCGCAACTGCCTAGGTGGGCGGGTCCAGTTGAAGTGAAGCCCGTGCGGCTCTAGGAGAAGCTCTCCCACAGCACGTGGAGTGCGGAGGGCTTGCGGAAGACCAGACCCCGCGGGACGGCGGGGTGGGCCGGGTCCAGGCGCAGCTGCGGGAGGCGTTCGAGCAGGTGCCTGAGGGCGATGCGAGCCTCCAGGCGGGCGAGGTGCACGCCGAGGCAGTAGTGCGAGCCGTAGGCGAAGCCCAACTGGAGACGGAGATTGTCGCGCCGGGCCTCGAACCGGTCGGGGTCGGGGAACACCGCCGGGTCGCGGTTGGCGCCCGCCAGCGAGACGGTGACCAGATCGCCCCGGCGGATGGTGACCGAGTCGAGAACCACGTCGCGGGTGGCGTAGCGGTCCACCACGGCCGCACCCGGTTCGAGTCGCAGCGATTCCTCTATCGCTCCGCCCAGCAGGTCGGCATCCGCACGGACGAGGGCGAGTTGATCCGGACGTTGCAGCAGGTGCAGCAGCGCGTTGATGATCATTGCCTCGGTGGTCTCGATACCGCCGAACATCAGGATCGCGGCGTTGGACGCCACCTCGGGCACGGTCAGCGCCTCGGCTGCGGAGGCCAGCAGCGAGGCGCCACCCGGCCCGGCGACAGTGGCCTCCACGGAACTCTGGAGTTGGGCGTATGCACGGGCCCCGGCCGGCCCGGCCTCGCGCCCCGCGCTGATCTCCGAGACCGACCGCACGATGGCGTCGTACCACGACAGCACCGTCTCGGTGGTCGTGCCCTCAAGCCCCAGTGCCCGGGTGACGACGGCGACCGACAGCGGTCCGGCGAAGGAGCGTCGCAGTTCGGCGGTGCCCGCCGGTTCGAGGAGGGAGATCAGCCGGTCGGTCTCGCGCTCGATGAACGCCTCGAAACCCTCGTACACCGCCCCGTGGCGGAAAGGAGCCGTGAACGGCGCACGGTGGCGTGCATGCTCCTCACCGTCCGTGGACAGCATGCTCGGGCCGACGACCTGGGCGGTGGAGAACCGGGGATCGTCGACGGTGAAGGTCGCGGAGTCACGCATCACGCTCGTGGCGAGATCGTGCCGCGTCACCAGCCACCCACTGAGTTCCGGCACCCAGGAGACGGGCTCGTGAGCGCGGAGCAGCGCCAGCCGCGGGTGCGGATCTCCGGTGAGTTCGGTGACGCTGGTCCCGGCACCCAGCGGGAAGAGATCCACGACGTGCACCACACCGTATCCAAGCAGCGGAAAGAGTTGTCCCTCCCGACGCTATCAACCACTTTGAGCGTGAAGGCCGCCAGGGGTTCAGCCCCGGCCTGTCCGAGGACTTCTGCCACCGCTAGCGTTCACGCCGCAGGACCCGGCGTCGTAGCAGCCGGCGTCCGTCCGTAGAACCCGACGTCCGTAGAACCCGACGTCCGCAAACCCGACGTCCGCAAACCCGACGTCCGTGGAACCCGGCGTCCGCGAGAGGGGAAAACCGATGCGTGTTGTCGTGGCCGGAGCGTCCGGCGTGATCGGGACGGCGCTGACGCCGGTGCTGCGTGCCGCCGGGCACGAGGTGGTCCGGCTGGTACGGCGCCCGCCCGGGGCGGCCGACGAGCGGCAGTGGGATCCGACCACCGGCGTCATCGCGGACGGGGCGCTGGACGGGGCCGACGCCGTGATCAACCTCTGCGCGGTCGACACCACCGCCAAGCGCTGGACGCCGGAGTTCAAGGCGGAGCTGCGTGACAGCCGGGTGGTCCCGACCCGGGTGCTGGCCGAGGCCGTCGCGGCGCACGGCGTGCCCGCGCTGCTGAACAGCTCATCGATCGCGCTCTACGGCGACACGGGTGACCGGGTGATGGACGAGTCGGAGCCGGCCGGCGGCGGCTTCCTCGCCGAGGTGGACCATGCCCGTGAGGACGCGACGAAAGCGGCCGCCGGCGCGCGGACCGTGTTGCTGCGCACCGGGATCGTGCTGTCGCCCACCGGCGGCCTGCTCGGCCAGCTGCGGCCCATGGTCGCGTGGGGCGCGGGCGGCCGGATGGGCACCGGCCGGCAGTACCTCTCGTGGATCTCCCTGCACGACGAGGTGGCGGCCATCCAGTACGCCCTCGAACACGACGAGATCAGCGGCCCCGTCAACCTCTGCGGGCCGCAGCCCGTCACCAACGCCGAGATGGTGCGCGCCGTCGGCCGGCTGCTGCACCGGCCCACACCCTGGGTCTATCCCGCCTGGCTGCTGCGCCTGTTCGTCGGCGAACTGGCCGACGCCGGCGCCATGACGGGCCAGCGGGCCGTGCCCGACGTCCTCGTCCGCCACGGCTTCGAGTTCCGCCACCCGACGGTGTCCGTCGCCCTCACCGCCGCCGTAAGGCCCTGACCGACCTGTTCGCAGGGGTTGGTGACGCGGCGGGCCGGGGCGTGGTCCGCCGACCGCGGTGCGGGGGCGACGGCAGTGGTACTCGCCCGGTCGGCCGCGCTTTCGATCGTGCCCGCTTTCGGCCCCGCCGCGGCTCTGCCACGACCCTGCCACGGCCCTGCCACGTCTTCCGGCCCGGGTGGTGAGGTCCCGGAGGCCCCTGGCTGATCACGGGCCCAGCATCATGGCTCTTTCCAACTCTTGAGACCTCAATTACTACTCAGTACAGTCGGCCATCCCAGCGCACCCCCCACAGGTCGGCGCCCTCCAGGGCTCCGTTGTGCCGACCCGGGCGCCGAGAGAGAGGCTTGTCATGTCCTCGCCATTTTGTTCGGATCCTCCCGCGGTGCTCATGGACGACCGGGCACTCCGCGAGTTCCTGGTCGTGGCCATGCGTGAATACCGGCTCATCACCGAGGACGCACCGCTGCCCTGCTTCGCGCTCGCCATCGGGACGGCGCAGACGGACACGGTCCACATCCAGCGTGTGGCCTTCGCCCGCAACGCGCGTACCTACGATCCGGCGGCCTGCCGCGAGTTCGCCGAGTCGATCGTGCCGACCTTCGGCCCCGCCTACGAGAACGAGAACCGGGGCTGGTGGATCGACTCCGGCGACCTTCTGCGGTTATGGCGCGAAGCCGAGGGCGAGGGACTGGACATCGTGGGCTCCATTCACATGCACCCCGACTGGCACCGCCTGGGCCCGCCCTGCGAACGCACGATGGTGCTGAACGAGCGGCCCACCCCTATGGACCGTCACGTGTACCGCAACACGGCCTGGCCGATCAACGTGATCTGCTACCTGGAGCGTCGTGCGGGCGACTTTTACCACACGCTCGCGGCCTGGGCGCCACCGCCGCTCGACGAGCCGGACGCCGACTGCACCGAACTGCCCCTGCGCATCCGCACCGCCGACCTGGTGGGCGTGGGCGCCGACGCCGGAGGTTCCCGATGACCGTGCATGACGAACACATCCGTGCTCTGTGGGACACGATGGCGCGAGGCTGGGCCGAGGGCGACGCCACGCTCTTCGGTGAAGCCTTCGCCTCGGACTGCGACTTCACCACGGTGGGGGGCGACCGCCCCGCCGGCCGCGCCGGAATCGTGCAGCGGCACGAGGAACTCTTCCGCACCGCCTACCGCTCCACCGTGCTCCAGGTACGCATCGACAGCATCAGCCATCCGACCCCCGACCTCGCCGTCGTCCACGCCGCGTCCACCATCGCCACGGCCGACGGCGGCAAGCTCGCCGACACCGACGCCCTCGCCCTGGTCCGCCGAGACGCGCACGAGGGGCGGTGGCGCATCGTCGCCTTCCACAACATGGTCCCGGTGAGCCGGCCGGCCGAGCAGCCGTCCCGGCGCACCGCTGGGAATCAGGAGAAGCACGCCTCCTCCCTGCTGCGCCATCTGGCGATCGTCGTCAGCGACCCCGGCAGCCTCGCCGCGTTCTACCAGGACGTGTTCGGCATGGAGGTCTTCCACAAGGACCCCGACGGCAGCCGGTTCCTCAGCGACGGCTACTTCACCCTGGCCCTGATCCAGCACCGGCTCGACGGCGAGACCCCGCTGGGCATGAACCACTTCGGGTTCCACATCGGCGACACCGAGGCCGTGACGGCCCTGCTGACCTCCCGCGGTGTGCAGAAACCGGCAGAGCGATCCACCGGCCGCCCGTTCGCGGAGTACCGGGCCATGGATCCCGAGGGCAACTGGTTCGACCTGTCCGAGCACGGCTTCGGCGGTCCGGGCTCAAGCTGAGGGCTGTCCCGCGCCGGCTGGTCGTCGATCGGGCCGTACCTCCCGAGGACGACGACGAGTCGGCCCCCAGATCTACTGGAACGTCACGCTCCGGTCTGATGGATGGCTCGCGAACTGCCTCCCGCGGTTGATGAATCGCCTTTCCCCGGTGAATAGCGTCAAAGGCGCCGAGGCTGGGATGAGGGAGCTCCGGCTCCCTCATCCCAGCCTCGGCCCCTCCCGCGCCCGCGGGGACACCATTCGCATACTCGTCTCCGCAACGGCACGTCGGACCAGCGCACGCACGTCAGGTACGCCGAGCGGAGAGGAAGGACCCCACGCCATGCCTCTCCATCCGCACCCCTCACCGGCCGGTGCGCGCTTCGCGGCTGTGACCACGAGGAAGAGCGCCTCGGCCGTGGCACTCGCCCTGGTCGTGCCGCTCGCGGCCACCGGCTGTTCCACGGCCGACGCCGCCCCTACCACCACCGTCGTCACCGACGCCCTGGCTGCCCGTCCCGGCGCGGACCACGGTCACGAACGCCTCTTCCCCGATCTCGGAAACGGCGGCTACGAGGCCCGAACCTACGCCGTCCACTTCGACTACCGCCCCGGCACGTCCCGGATGCCCGCCCGCACCGTGGTGAACGCCCGTGCCACCCAGAGCCTCTCCCGCCTCAGCCTCGACTCGGCAGCCCAGGAGGTCACGGCAGTCACCGTCGACGGCCGTCCGGCAGCCTTCCGCGTGGACGCCCGCCACGAGAAGCTGTACGTCACGCCGGAGCACCCCCTGCCCACCGGGAGCCTGTTCCGCGTCGATGTCCGATACACCGCCGACCGGGCGAAGAACCCGACCTCGCCGGCCTACCACCTCCCGGACGGGGTCAAGTGGCCCTTCAAGAGCTGGGTGGCGACCAAGGACGGCTTCGCCTTCATGGGGCAGCCGGACCGGGCACACCTCTTCTTCCCCTCCAACGACGTGCCCGACGACAAGGCCCGTGTCAGCTTCGACGTCACCGTGCCGCGCGGCACGGTAGCCGTGGCCAACGGCGATCTCGTACGGCACCGGCGGCTCCCGGACAGCCGCGACGAGTTCACGTACCTCACACGCGAGGACATCCCCACGGACGTGACCCAGGTCGCGGTGGGAGACCTTCGCCCCATCGACCAGCGCGGCCCCCACGGACTGCCCGTCCGCAACTGGGTGCCGGCAGGGATGTACGCCGGCCTCGCCCCGGCCGCACGGCGCACCGCCGGCCAGATCTCCTGGTTGGAGAAGACACTCGGCCTGCGCTACCCGTTCGAGCGGTACGGAGTCCTGGCCGTCGACAGCGACTACGGCGGCGTTGCCCTGGAAACGGCCACCCTCTCCACCTTCTCCGCCCGCGGACTGGGCCTCCCGGCGGAGCAGGGCACGCCCACCATGGTGCACGAGCTGACACACCAGTTCTTCGGTGACGCCGTATCCGTCCGCACCTGGGACGACATGTGGCTCAGCGAGGGCCATGCGAACTACTACCAGCTGCTCTACGCCGCGTCCCATGGCGGCGACCGACTCGACGCCGCCATGCACGACGAGTACCAGGTGGACGCGGACCAGCGCACGTCGGCCGGACCGCCCGGCCGCCTGAAGCAGCCGACAAGCGTCCTCTTCGACACGGACGTACCCGGCGCCCTGATGCTCTACGGGCTGCGCCAGAAGGTCGGCGACACCACCTTCCACCAGATCGAGCGCACCTTCTTCGACACGTACGAGGGCCGTTCCGCCGACACCCAGGACTACATCGACGTCGCCAACCGCGTCTCGGGCCGCGACCTCACCTCGTACATCAGGAGCTGGATATACGGCCGGGCGACGCCACCCATGCCCGGGCACCAGGACTGGAAGCCGGGTAAGCCCAGCTGAGGGAAGCAGGCCGGCGTCGATGAGCCGCTGCCGGTAGGCAGCCATCCTGCGTGTGGGGGCGTCCCTCCGCACCGAGGGCACACGCGCCGACGCCGTTCACGGCTTACCTGCTCGGGACGCCGTCGGGGGGCGACTGGAGCGGGTGCACCGTGAACGGTTCGGCCTGACCGGCAACGGGATGTCAGAACTCGTAGGCCCCGACGTCGTACGGCGCGGACCGGGCCTTCTTGTCGGCGTCGACCGTGGGCGCGTCCCTGTCGGTGGCGGCGCCGATCGCGGGGTCGCCCGCCTTCAAGTGCAGGTCACCTGCTTGGTAGTTCACGAAGTAGGTCGAGTAGGAGGTGCCGACCGTGATGTTGTTGGAGTGCTGGGCGTCTGCCGCGGCGGCGGTGTTGAAGGTGTGTGCCAGATTGTTGCGGACGATGTCGCCGGTCGGCGGTGTGCCGTCCTTCTGGTCGGTGAGGCGGATCTCGCTGTCGGCGGCGGGGTAGCGCGGCACCACCGTGTTGTTGACGATCCTGCTGTCGTTCATGCCGTACAGGCCCATGGCGAGACCGACCTCGACCTGCACCACGTTGTTCTCGATCGTCCAGTTGGAGTAGGGGCCGTCGAACGCGCTGAGGCCCTGGATGGTGTACTTCCCGTCGTACTGGAACGGGATCTTGGAGTAGCGCGTGCCCATGCGGCTGACGAAGACGTTGCCGCGCAGCACCACGTTCGCCACCGGGGTGAAACTGCCGTCACCGCGGTAGCTCTGGAACATGTCCCGGTGAGGCGGATCGCTCTCCGTACCGGGCGGCACCACCGCGTAGCTGTTGACGGCGGAGCTGTACTCGATCAGGCAGCCGCTGACCTTGCAGCGGTAGGCGTCCTCCCAGAAGTGGTTCACGCTGTTGCCCCTGACCACTCCTCCGGTCGCGCCGGCGCCCGCGGTCGACGTGCGCTCCAGCATCACGCCGTTGCGCACGTTGCGGATCTGGTTGTTCAGGACCTGGTCGTTGCTGCCGATGACCACGATGCCGGTGCCGCTGCGGTTCACCCAGTCGTTGTTGTACCAGGTGTCCGCCGCCTCATCACTGGCCGCGCGGACCTGCGAGTTCTGCAGGATGTCGTTGGTCGCACCGGAGTCGAACTGCACGAGGTTGGCGGTGGTGTACGTGCCGTCGGCCTCCTGCGGGGAGACCAGGACCCCGTCCACCGTCCAGTGCGTGGCCCCGGCAGCGAAGCGCAGTGTCTTCATACGGGGCACCGCCCCGGGAGCGGCCTTGATCGTCCGGTTCCCCGAGGAGACACCCCCGTTGACGACGGCGGCACCGTAGTTCCCGCTGCGCAGGTAGACGACGTCGCCGGAGCCGTACGTCCGTCCCTGGGCGAAGATGTCCTGGAAGGACTTCCAAGGCTGCGCGGACGTACCGGGATTGGCGGACGAGCCGTTCACGGGATCGACGTAGTAGCCGCGGCGGCCGACGCACCCGGTGGGGCGCCGACCCCGAAAGCCGTGCGATCGGCCAGGAAACCCAGAAGAAGCAGGACGCAGACGAAGACCGCGGCGAGGCGGCTCCTTCTGCCGAAGGACGCGGAGACGGACACGACGAGACCTCGGTTCGAAGTGGGGGGGGTGCCTCTATGTCCTTGGTCAAGCGGGGCGTGGGGTTCGGTGTTCGTAGAAGGTGCCGTCGCGGAGCATCGCGTAGAGCACGCTGATGCGCTGGCGGGCCAGGCGGAGGAGAGCCTGGGTATGAGTCTTTCCTCTGGCTCGGCAGCGGTCGTAGTAGGTGCGGGAGACGGGATCGTGCAAGGCGGCGAAAGCGGACAGGAACATCGCCCGTTTGAGCTGGCGGTTTCCGCCTCGTGGCGCGTGTTCGCCGTGGATCGATGTGCCCGACGACTTGGTGGTCGGGGCCAGGCCGGCGTAGGAGGCGAGATGGGCGGCGGTGGGGAAGCTGGTGCCGTCGCCGACGGTGACCAGCAGGGTGGCAGCGGTCCTGACCGCGATCCCCGGCATCGAGATCAGGACCTGGGAAAGAGGGTGCTCCTCCAGCAGGGCCTCGATCTGCGCTTGAAGAGCGCGGCGCTGTTCGTGGACAGCCGCGAGCGAGCGGGCCAGCGAGGGGATCACGATGTCGAGCGTGCCGGTCCCCGGGACCACGACGGTCTGTTCGTCGAGTGCGTCGAAGACGTCGTCGATCAGCCGCTGGGCCATGCGCGGGGCTTTGGGTCGGATGGTTTCGACGAGTTTGCGGCGGCCGGCTTTCCTGAGGGCGGATGGGGATCCGTAGCGCTCCAGCAGCCAGGTGACTGCTTGGTGATCCAGCCGCGGGCCCAGGACGCGTTCGAGGCTGGGGTGGAACTGTGTGAGCAGGCCGCGTATGCGGTTGCTGGTGCGTGTGGCCTCGGTGGCAAGATCCTGGTCGAAGCCGACCAGCACGGTGAGTTCGGCGGTGATCTCATCGGTCAGTTCCAGGGACCGCAGGGTGTGGGGCATGGTGCGGGCGGCGTCCGCGATGACCGCGGCGTCCTTGGCGTCGGTCTTGGCCTCGCCCGGGTAGAGGTCGGCGATCCTGCGCATCGCAAGTCCGGGCAGGTAGGCGACCTTGCAGCCTGCGTCCCGGGCCACGGTCAGTGGCAGAGCGCCGATCGAGGCGGGCTGGTCCACGATCAGCAGGACGGTGCCGAATTTGGCGGCCAGCTTGTCGAAGACGGCTCGCAGTTTCGGTTCGCTGTTGGGCAGGGGCTTGTCGAAGACCTTCTTGCCGGCTGGGGTGAGTCCGTGGCCGTGGTGGGCGGTCTTGCCGACGTCCAGGCCGAGGAAGACGCCCACGTCGCCGGTGTCGAACATCGTGCTGTCAGCTCCTTTGGTGCGGCTGGCCTGGGCTTCGGTGTCGTACGCGCGCATCCACGTTATGCAGACCTGCCGCCCGTGAACTGTCCGGCGTTGCGCCGGACCGGACGGTGGCCGGACCTCTCATCAGCGGCTCCGACGGCACCTCTCGGGCCCGGTGAACACCACCCCCCACGTCATCTCGGACAGGGGGACACAGTCATGCCGGGCCCGGAGGCCAGCGGCCCTCTTGCAGGACCGCGAAAAAGATAACGGGGGGGGGTGGCGGTCGTGCTTCGCTTGCCGAGGAGTGTGGGCCCAAGTCATTCCTTGCGTCAACAGATTCATTGGAATGAATCCATGGATCCGGTGCCCGGGCACGGGCCCTGACGGCAGATAAGGTCATCCGCGTGACACAGACGCACCGGTCCGAACCCGAGACGCTGCGGTCCGAAGGAGACACGCAGCGGTCCGAAGGCGAGGAGAAGACCTCCGCACGCCCTCCCGCGGGCACCGCGGCGCGCGGGCACAAGACCCGGCGCCTCGCCGACGAACTGCGCCGCGGTATCGCCGAGCTGCGCTGGCCCAGTGGAAAACTGCCCACCGAACAGGAACTGGCACAGGACCAGCAGGTCAGCCTCAACACCGTACGGCGCGCCGTCGACCTCCTCGTCCACGAGGGGCTGGTCTACCGCAAGCAAGGATCGGGAACCTACGTCTCCTCCCCGCAGGCGGCCGAGACCGGCTACGCCGTCGGGGTGGTCGTGCCGTCGCTGACCTACTACTACCCGCGCGTCATCGCCGGCATCGAGCGTGAACTGGCCCGGCACGGCTCCCGGATGCTGCTGCGCTGCACCGACTGGGACCCCGCCATGGAGCGGGGCGCCGTGAACGAGCTGATCAGGGCGGGCTCGACGGGCCTGATCCTGGTGCCGGCACTCAGCCATGACCGGGCCGACCTGTGGCCCTCGGACCCCGACGAACTCAGCGTCCCCAGCGTGCTCGTCGAACGAGGCCTGACCGTGCCGGCGACCCTGCACGAGTTCGTCTGCACCCACCACGCGGCCGGCACACTGTCCGCCCTTCGCTATCTGCTGAGCCTGGGCCACACCTGCGTCGGCTACATGGAACGATCAAGTCCGCACACCGCCCCCCAGATCCGCTCGGGCCTGTCCACGGCCCTGGAGCAAGCCGGCCTCGGCCCGGACCCGGTGATCACGACCTCGCTGGCGCGCTGGACCCCTCACGACGCGGACCGCTTCCTCGAACGCATCCTGGACCACGGCATCACGGGCGTGCTCTGCTTCGCCGACCGCGAGGCGTCCCTGCTCGTCAGCGCCGCCCGGCGAAGGTACCTGGTCGTCCCCGACGACCTCTCCGTGATCAGCTACGACGATGAGGTCGCCGACCTGTGCGAGATACCGCTGACCGCGGTGTCCCCGCCGAAGGCCGAGATCGGCAGACGCGCCGCGCGCGTACTCGCCGCCCGCATCGCCGATCCCGAGGCGCCGCGACGGCAGGAAGCCCTCGTACCCCGCCTCGTGATACGCGACTCCACCGGACCAGCGCCCGGCGGCGCCAGGTGACATCGGAAGGCCGCCCCGACCGGAAAGCGGTGGGAGCACCGAGGCGTCCACGACCCGCAGGCCGGCTGTGCCGCGCCCCGTAGCTCCGGATCCACCACTGGACACCGACCGTAAGACCACGATCACTCATGGTCGGCGGGATGCTGGGGGTCCGGCAGCGGAGTCGGTCCGGGATCCGGCGCGATGCTCGGGCGGGCGCGCCGAGCGTGGGGACCGGCGACTTCGTGAGTGATCGTCGGCACCGGGCCGTGGATGTCTTGGATGTGGTGTCGCCGCATATCCCATGGCGCTATCCCGTGACACCGGGGCTGACGTCACATATCCCGTGACGCCGGCCCTGGTATCTCTTTCTCATATCCAATCAACGGGTCACGGCGCGTCCCATTGAGGAATGGGGCGCGGTGAAGGGCCGACGTCCTGCCGGCCGCCGGCGGAATCGGACATGAAATACCGCGCGTACTGCGTGCCGGCGAAGTGCTTGCCCATCAGCCGGGAGAACATCAGCACGCTGGCCAATGGCCGGTGGTTCATGATCAGACTCTGGGCCTGCCCGGCCGCGTTCTTGCGAACCACCGCGATGTTCGCGATCGGCTGCCCCTGCACGCGCGAGGAATAGTCCTCGACGAAGCCGTTCTCGCCGTATTTTCCGATGAACTCGAAGTCCTGGTACTCATACAGCGTCCGCGCGTACGCCAGGAGCTTCCGCACGTTGTCCGCACCATGAACGACGCCGTTGAGGGCGGCTCCCTCCAGGGTCACGTCGTCGGCCAGCTGATCTAGCCACGGCGGGTAGTAGTCCGTGCGCTCCCGCACTGGATCACCACTTCCCAAATACGTCATGATGAGGTTTTCCTCTCTGGTGGGTCGGCGCTTTGCCGACCCGAACCATTACCTCAAATCGAGGTAACCATAGCTTTTTTGCCTATGTCAAACGGTCTGGGCGGGCTGGTCGGTCGCACCCTCCTGAGCGACATGATCAGCGCCTTGATCGACTCCGTGCCGCGCCCGTCGGTGCAGAGCTCCCGGCCCGCGATGCGGGCGGCTTCCGATGACCGTCGTGTGCCTCCCGGCGCCGTAGTGCCGGTGGTGGGGCGGGAGTTGGTCCACTTCACCGTGCGAGGTGCCCGGGGGAGAGGGCGCGGCTCCAGCGGATCCCACCGCCGTCACCCCCTCGAACCGCTTGCCACCGACAGAACCATAGCGCCTATACTCCTGTCATGGGGTGAGTGGCTACGACGCCTCCCGGAGGAGCGCTACCATGACCGTTCTCGATTTCGATGTGTACGTGTCAGGCATGACGCCCGTCCCTTCGGCAGCGCTGAAGCTGCCCAACGGCGAGGCGGGCTCTTGGTCCCCGTTGGCGCACACCCTGATTCACGGACGGACCGAAGCGGCCCTGGTCGAACCGCCGATCACCCGGGGCCAGGCGCATGCACTCGGCGACTGGATCGAGGGCTTCGGCAAACGGCTGTCCTTCATCTACATCACCCATGGCCACGGCGATCACTGGCTCGGCACGCAGCCGCTGGTGGAACGGTTCGAAGGCGTGACGGTCCACGCCACGCCAGGCACGATCGAGGCCGTGCGGCAGGTGGCGCGCGAGGGGCCGGCGACAGGGCTCTGGCCGGCGGCCTTTCCGGGGCGGATCGCCGAGGCGCCCCTCTCCCTGCTGCCGGCGCCGGAGGACGGCTTCCAGGTCGACGGCCACGTGCTGATGCCGGTCGAGGTCGGGCACAGCGACACCGATGACTCCACGGTGCTGCACGTTCCCTCGATCGGGCTGGTCGCCGCCGGCGACGTGGTTTACAACAACGTCCACCAGTACCTGGGGGAGTGCCTGGACGGTGGGTTAAAGGCATGGCGCCGGGCCCTGGACACCGTCGAGTCGCTCGACCCCGCCCACGTCGTCGCCGGGCACCAGGACCAGCAGCGGGGGGACAATCCGTCCGACATCGCTGAGACGCGCAGGTATCTCGACGACGCCGAGAGGCTGCTCGCGACCAGGCCGGATCGCGGGACCTACTTCGACGAGATGATCAGGCTCTACCCGGAGCGCATCAATCCCCTGACCGTATGGATGTCGGCCCGGATGCTGCCCGCCCGAACCGGCTGACCGGCGGCACCCGGGAAGATCACCCCTCCAATTGCGCTCGGCGGGCTCGGGACGCGCGGAGATTCACCAGGTTTCCGCAGCGGGCGGTGTCGTGCCAGGCGCGGGAGAGGTTGCGGGAGGAGTCGATGAACGGGAACCCGCAGGGCCCGTAGGCGCAGGTTTTCAGGCGGCGAAGGTGCCCTGCCGCCTCGGCGAGCAGGAGCTCGGCCGTCGCCACGGCCACGGCGCGGTGCCATCCGGTGCCGCCGGGGAGCAGTCTCGCCCCGGCGGGCGTCCAGGACAGCTTGGCGGCCGAGACGAACGGTGCCGACGGCGTGTCGGCCGTCGACTCCGAAAGGATGCGATCGGCCCGCAACGCCGCCCTGAGGAACTCGCGGAATCGCCGCAGCTGTACGAGCCCGGCCGGGGTGAGGACGAGGTCACGCAGGTAATCGCCGGGGACGCCCTCCGCGAGCTGCTCGACCCAGGCGTTCGCCGATGCCGGCGAAGCGAGCCGGTCCCGTCCTGGGACGCCGGCCTCTTCGGCGGTGGTCGTGGCCAACAGGGCCGAGGTGAACATGAGCCCCGCTCTGCTGGCGCCTTCCACCGGATTGCCGCGCAGGGCAGCCATCTCACCCTCCTCACCTGGACACACGACAGACGCGTTTCCAGTTGGATTCTTTCATATGGAGAGGCGCGTTCAGCGCGACGGGGTATGGGGGAGCTGCCGAACGTGATGCGGTTCCGTGCCGGCGCTTCGCGGAGCCTGCTCCAGCGCTGGCGGTACGTTCGGGATTGGACGACCGCAGGCACGGTCCGGCCTGGACGGCGTGGCCGACCGGGTGGACGGAAAGGCCCCGGCTTCCCTGCAGTCGGAGGCGAAGGGGCCCCGTGCCCTTGCCTGGGACGCTCCAGGTTCTCCGGTGTCAGCAGCGAGTGCGAGTAGGCCGGCTCGTGGAAGGAAGGACAGGCAGTGGGATGCTCAGGGTCCGGAGCATCCCGCTGCCTGTGCCGTCTTGGTCAGGCCTTGGCTTTTACAGGGTGTCGGTGAGTTCTTTCAGCATGCGATCGGCCGCGTTGATGGCGATGGAGAGGTGGCCCTCGCCCTGCTCCAGGTGTCCGACGGTGTTCGGGATATGTGCTGCGAGCCATTGCGATTTCTCAGCCGGCTGTCACGACAGATTCTCACTTGCGTGTCATGAGTAGTTGCTGGTCAGGTGATGTTCTTGATGACATCTACCGGGATCGCTGGTGACATCGCGTGAGAATCCCGAGCGCACCGAGGTGAGAAATCGCACTGCCCCTGGCGCCTCGCCTGCCGGACCCGCTCGCCATGCACCGCCTTGCCGCTCGGGCGGGGGAGCGGCGGCCGACACGAGGAGCGGGGGCGTCCGGCCTGCCGTGTTGCCCCATGCGGCCCAGGACCCGCCTTGGGGGGGGACCCTGGGGACAAAGCACGCCTCGTGCAAGCCGGTGGCAGGTCGCGCAGCCGGGGTCAGGTGGGGGACTGCTGGCTGTGCAGGATGCTCAGGATCTCGTCGAGGGCGCCTTGCTGCTGCGCGAGCGCGACCCGCATCTGTTCCTGGCCCTTCTCCAGCCGGTCCAGCGAGGCGGTGTGGTTGGCCAGGGCGATGGTGTGCTCGGTCTGCTTGTCGATGACCCGCTGGAGCTTCTCGTTGAGGATGCGGGCCATTTCCTGGCTGATCGGGTCTTCGGGCATCGGTAGGTCCCTCGTTCGGCGGACCTCCAGTCTGCCGTATCCGCCGGCGGTCATCGGACAGCACACCGTGGAGTTAGCCGGGGAGGTGCTGCTCACCAGGTGCCGCGGGGCCGTCAGGTCTCCGTGTCCTGGTCTGGGTGGTGCAGCGTCCCGTCCTGGTTCGCGCTCTGGTCGGCGTGAGGGGAGTGTCCGGGAGGGATCGGCCGATGCCTGTCTTGTCACGGCCGTCGCTGTGCCGGTGTACTCGTCTCGCACCATCTGATGATGCGAGTTCGTCTGTGGAACGGGCTCGTGTTCGCGTAGGGAGCGGGGAGCATGCTGATTGAGTCGGTATTCACAACCAGTGGTTTACCGAAGCAGGACCGTCTGGACGGCTTTCGCGAAAGTATGACCCACGCGGCCTACGCCAACGACGTCTACAGCACCGCCCCCAGTTTCAAGGGGGAATTGCGCCTGCTGATGCTCGGCGAGGTGCGGGTGTGGCCGACCACCTTTCAGCCATGCCGTATGGTCCGCACCAAACGACTAATCCAGCAGTCCGACCCGGAGCTCTACCACCTCTCGCTGCCGCTGGACGGTGTCATCAGCGTCAGCCAGCATGGTCGGCAGGAGCGGCATAGCGACCGGCAGATGTACATTGTCGACAGCTCCCGCCCCTCGGACTTCTCCGCCTCAGCTCTCAGAGCAATAGGTCTGGAGGTACCGCGGGGACGGGTGCCGCTGGCGCCAGCCGCGGTCGAACACTTACTGACCCGGCCTTTGTCCGGCCGCAGCGGAGTGGGGGCGCTGCTGGCAGGGCTACTCACCCAGATTGCCGAGGGCGCACGCTACCGGCCTTCCGATGGGCCTCGCCTTGAAGGCGTTGTGACGGACCTCTTCTGTGCGATGCTTGCCCACCACCTCGAAATCGAAAACTGTCTTGAGCCGGAAACCCGTACCCGTACTCTGACCCTGCATATCCTCGCCTTCATCGAAGGCCACCTGCACGATGTGGACCTCACCCCGTCCACCATCGCCGCCGCCCACCACATCTCTCTCAGCCACCTGCACCGCCTCTTCCGCACTGAGCACACCACCGTGGCCGCCCACATTCGCCGACGTCGCCTGGAACGCGCCCATCGCGACCTCATCAACCCGGCACTCGCCGCCATCCCCATAGGCGTCATTGCGACCAGGTGGGGCTTCAAAAGCCACGCCGACTTCGCCCGCTTCTACCGCACCGTCTACGGCACTACTCCCAGCGAGGACCGCCAGCGCTGATGAGGGAGGCGATGACGGTATTGATCGAGTGGCGCGCAGGTCGTGGCCGCCGCTGAGCCCGACAGCGACGGTTACCGCGACGACGCTACGGTCGCCCCCCTCCCCCTGGTCGTGACGCCGCCGGCGACCCATCGTTGAGCGAACCGGGCACGCGCGAACTCAGCCCCCAGGAGCTCGACGCCCGCGTCCGGGCCGCCGGTACCGCGGATCTGGGCCGCGCGCTCGCCGACCGGCTCGTACTCCTGGACCGCCCCGCGTTCGCCGACTTCTTCGGCGCCGGCCCTCGCTCCGCACGGACCTTCTTCCTGGGGGCCATGGCAGGCCACCCGCTACGTGTACGCATCGACCTGCCCGAGCAGCTCCACGAGGACGCCTCCCGGCTCCTTACCCGCCTCCTGCTGGCCCAGTTCACCGGACTCGCCCCAGGCCGCTCCACGGGCTGTCAGAGCCCGTTCCTGTGTCTGGTGCTCGACGCCGCCGCGCAGGCCCTCACGCCCGGCACCGTCCGCGGTATCCAGCGGCTCCGCTCTCGGCACGCTGGCGTGGTTGACGCTGCGCACCATGGCCAGCGTCCCCGAGCCCCTGCACGGCGCGCTGCACGCCGCAGTTGGCTGCTGCATGGCGTTCTCCGGCATCACCACCTGGGACGGCCGCCGCTTCACCGAAGCCTGGGGCACCCGCAAAGTGACCATCAAAGAGACCGCCAAACACACCGTCTACGCCGACCAGCCCACCACCCGCGCCATCCACGCCCTACGGAAGATGGTCACGGGCCAGGCCGTCACCACCGACGCGGTCACCGTGCGGCAGGTAGAACGGGAACACTGGTCCGCCTCCGAACTTGTCAGCGAACTCCAGCCCGGACACGCCGTGCTTTCCCTCACCACGGCCACCGGCGAGAGCACGCCTCCGCTGCTGTTCGCGGACCTCCTTGCGTAGCCGCTTGAGTTCCTCGCGCTCGGCGCAGGTCAGTTCGCCGGACCCGACTTCGTCCCGGTCCGCCTTCGCCCTGCGGTACCAGCCACGCAGGGACTCGGAGCTGACGCCGAGTTCCCGGGCGCCGGCGGTGACCGTCCTGCCCGAGGAATCAACGAGCGCGATGGCGTCCCGCTTGAACTCCTCGGTGTACCGCTTCGTGTACTTGCTTCCCACCTGATGCTACTTCCTCTGGAACCTCCAGATCCCAGTCCCCAAGGGTCCACGACCAAGGGGAAGCTTCAAGTTTCCAGGTGACCACTTCGCCTTACATCACCGACGGAGATGCTGTCTCTACCACGCCGGACAGATCTCGCGAAGACGCAGAGTTAAGAAACGTGAGACTCGGTGTCAACGACACCATGGCAAGTCTTCGGGATTCTTAGGGGAAGACGGTGGTGAACTCGTTCGCCCGGCCACGTTGTCGAGGTGGCCTCACGGGCGTACTCGACAACTACTTCCGAGGTTCCATCTGCACTGTGGTCCCAGGCCCTGGCCGCTGGCGTTGCCACCGCTCCGATATGGGCACACGCATCTGGCATACTAGGGGGTATTTTGCGCACCAGACTGCACAGAGTATTGACAGCGGCTGTTCTGGCCGGAATCGCCTCGTTCTCCGCAATGACTGCAGCACACGCAAACGAGTACACGTGCGACTCGGGGGAGATATGCCTGTGGGAGAACGAATACCGTAACGTGAAGCCGGGGGCGGGAGATTACAGCACCTTCGGCTTCAAGGGTCGGTCCATCAGTGACCTCTCCTACGGAAACAATGAATGGCGTGACGCGGAAGTAAAGAGCCACGACGGCACGGACAACATGAACGATGAGACCAGTTCAGTCTTGAACAATAGCTCGTGTACGGTGGTCCTCTACGCAAAGGACGACTACGAGGGCGATAGCCTCGCGCTCGGCGCGGGCGACTACGCGAACTTCCTCAGCGACGAAAAGATCGGGGACAACGAGGCAAGTTCGCACAAGTTCATCTGCTGATCCCGACCGGGGGGAGGGGGCCGGTACCGGGCTCCCTCCCCCCGGCAAGGACCTCCGGAGAGGACCCATCGATGTCCCGAAGTACGCGAGCCTTCGCCGTCCTGTTAGTTGTCCTGCTGTCCATCACCGCCTGCAGCAGCAACGACACGCCCGGAACAGCGAGGAGAGCGGCTGAGCCGAATGAACCGCCCATTCGCCCATCGCTCCCCTTCGACGAGTACAGGAACGACTCCCTCGCCTTCACCACACGTCTTGCCCAGGACCGCCTCATCCGTGCCTGCATGGGCAGGCGAGGAGTCGCCTGGGACCCGCCGCCCATATCGGCCCAGGATGCCAACCCGGAGTTCCGCCGCTACGGCCTCATGGATCCGACAGTGGCGGGGACATTCGGCTATCATCTACCGATCGACGCCGCCCGCGAGCGGCGCAACCGATATTTTTTGCATGACGTGACTGCAAAGCAGCGAGAGGCATTGGAAGGCAGCGAGGAACAAAAAGGCTGCCGTCAGAAATCCGATAGCATCCTCCATCGAGGTGTGTCGAAGACGAAGAGGGTCCTTCTCTTCGGGCTGGGGGGAAGATCCTTGGACGCAGCCGAGGAAAGCCCCGATGTGCAGAAGGCAAAAAGACAGTGGAGCGCCTGCATGCGCACGCGAGGATATCGTTACACCGGGCCCGAACAGGCGCAGCGTGATGCTCGCTGGAATCTCGATTCCCCCCGGATTTCAAAGACGGAGCGGGCCGTTGCAACGGCGGACGTCTCCTGCAAGGAAAAGGTATCGCTGATTACCGTCTGGGCAGTAGCCGAGGCGGACGTACAACGCGGGCTGATCGCGAAGTACGCTAAAGAGCTGGAGAAGATCCGTAAGGCCAATGCCATTCTACGCGTCAACGTCACCCGCGCGCTCGGTTGAGCGTCTCTGCCTCATACACTTTTGATCACAGCAGCCTCAGCGCTGTCCCGTACGTGCTGAACCGGGGTTCTGGAGCTCTCCCTGGGTCGGGCCCTGCCAGCCTGGCGCTTTCGCGGGGTGGGTTGTCCAAGGGTTGATCAGAAACGCAGAAAGTGCTCTTGACCTGCAACGGTGGGACTTGCTGAGGGTCCTGTTGGCTGCGGGGGATAGAGCACTTTCCAGGTGAGCGAGCGTATCGCGTCCTACCCGCGTGTCTGTGTCCAGGGTGACGGCCGCCAGGTGGTCTCGCAGGCTGGTGCGGTCCTGCTGGTGGAAACGGTCCGCAAGATCGGCCTTGACCAGGCGGTATCCGTTGCGCTGGAGCCCTGGCGCAAGCCACGAGCCGTCCATGATCCCGGGGAGGTCCTCCTGGACCTCGCGCTCATGGTCGCGATGGGCGGGGACTGTCTGGCCGATGTCGGCATGTTGCGGGCCGAGCCGGCCGTGTTCGGGACGGTCGCCTCCGACCCGACCGTCTCCTGTCTGATCGAGGCCCTCGCTTCCAGCGGCGGCAAGGCCCTACGGGCCCTTCGCGCCGCGCGGGCCGAAGTCCGCGAAGGAGTCTGGCGACTGTCTGGTGACAGGGCGCCCCACGGGGGCGGGGCGGTGACCGTGGACCTGGACGGGGTGCTGGTGATCGCGCACTCCGACAAGGAAGATGCGGCCCCGACCTGGAAGCGGACCTTTGTGCCATCACCCGCTGATGGGGTTCGTCGACCACGGTGCGGGTGGGACCGGGGAGCCCGTTGCTGCCCTGCTACGGCCGGGCAACGCGGGATCAAACACCGCCGGCGATCACATGACGGTCACCCGTCTGGCCTTGGCCCAACTACCGAAGGAGTACCGGCGGGGACGCCGGACCCTGATCCGCAGCGATTCCGCGGGCGGGACACATGACTTCGTCGCCTGGCTCACCCAGCGGGGACGGTGGCTGTCCTACTCGGTCGCCATGGTGATCACCGAGGCGATCCACCAGCACGTACTGAAGGTCCCCGCATCCGCTTGGACCCCGGCCGTCGAGGCGGACGGTGAGATGCGTGACGGGGCCTGGGTCGCCGAACTCACGGGCGACGTCCTTCACGGCTGGTCCAAGGGCATGCGGCTCATTGTCAGGAAAGAACGACCGTATCCTGGCGCCCAGTTGCGGCTGATCGACGCGGACGGCATGCGGCTGACGTGCTTCGCGACGAACACCACCGGCCGGCCGATCGCGGCACTCGAACTCCGCCACCGCCTGCGGGCCCGGGCGGAGGACCGGATCCGGGCCGCCCGCGCCACCGGACTGCGCAACCTCCCCCTGCACCACACCGCGCAGAACCGCATCTGGCTGGAGATCGTGCAGATCGCGCTGGACCTGCTGGCCTTGATGCCGATGCTCGCGTTGGCCGGCAAGGCCAGATGCTGGGAGCCCCGCCGCCTGCGACTCCGTCTGTTCACCGCAGCCGGGCAACTCGTGACCACCAGCCGCCGCCGGATTCTCCGCCTGGCCCGACACTGGCCCTACACCAGCCACATCACCGCAGCCCTCGAACGCCTCAGCCAGCTTCCGAACCCCGGCTGACCAGCCGCTTTCGTCCCAACGACAGCACCACCCACCCCGGAGCAGTGGAACCCGGCGACCACCCGACACGACAGTCGGGCTCTCGGCCTACCCCTCACCCAGCACGCGATACAAAACGGTCCACCGACTCCGTCGGCGGCCCGTCACGAAAGTTCGAGGCTAAGCAGAATCGCCTGTGGAATCGGATGCCCATGGTCCGTAACAGTGTTAGTGCGACGCCTTTCTCTTCCAGTTTCCGATGTGTCCACGGTCACCGTTTCTGGAAAACGGACGACAGGCTTCCACCATCTTAATTGCGACCTATGTCATATTGTTTTGGTCATCTCATAAGGCGCAGTCTTAGTTGATCAAGTTTGCGTGCAATGCTCACCGTATAGAACCCGCGTTCCATCGACGCGCTGCTTCACGACTGAGCGGTGCCCATTTCCTCGGCCGCGTCCAGGCGCTGACCCCGTGAACTCGATCACGAGGCTCCCAGGGAGCCATGGTGATCTCGCCCTTGCTGGGCCACCGCCTGGATGACCCACGCCAACGCCCGAAGGATGCTGATCATGGCTGCTTCGAGCTTCTGCCGACTCTGCGGGGAGGCCATGCCTGTTCCGGTCGGCAAGAAAGCTCCAGATCACAAGGCGCGTGGACACAAGGAGAAGTGCCCAGGCTCTCGGCAGGGCACTGTCCGTTTCTGAACGCGCGAGCAACGAAAAATCAATCGGGATCGGTGGGACGCCCGAGCATGATCTTCGTGCGTGTGGCCGAAGTGACACGGACAAACGTCTGGGCCGGTATAGCCTCAAGACGAGAGTCATTCGCCTCAGTGCGCCACGAACGGGAAGCCCCCATGCCATTCGACGCGATCTTCGATCAGCCGGACATCACCGCGGATCCCGACGATCTTACATTCGAGCTCACCACGTACCCCGCCACGGCCGTCCACACCGGATCCGCCTGGAACGTCAGCGTTCACGATCTCCCCGGTAAACACAGCCTGCAGGCCCAAGCAGGCACCTGGTTGGAAGCCGAAGACGAGATCCAAGAGCTCGTCGCCAAGTACCTGGAGGCCGACCGCACCAGCATCGTCGTTTCGGTGGAGCCGGCTGATCCCGAAGCTCGGGCTGCACTACGCGCGCTGACGAGTGCTCGGATCACTCGAGCCAAAGCAGAACAGGCAGAGCGAGATGCAGCACGCCACGCGTCCCGTCTCCTCTTGGGCCAGGGATGGACTACCGGAGATGTTGGAGCAGTGCTACGCCTGCCCGAGGCTCGCGTCGTACAACTTACAGTTCCTGCACCCGGGAAAGCGACCTAAAGGTGTCCTGTAACTCCTGGTCACAGTGAGATGATCTGGCTGTAGCGTGAGGAGCGAGACGGATCGGAATAGTCAGCCGGACAACGGCTCGAAGAACCACACGGCCCGGTCGTTCGCCATCGCGTTACGCGGCGTGGACGGTCATGACGGCCCCTTCCACTCCGTCGACACCAAGGGTCAGATGCTGCGGTTCAGCTGGAACGAGGCCGACGTGCTGAACTGGAGCACCAAGAAGCCGTACGACTTCTGAGCTTGTCGTTTAACCTCCGCCGAACCTTGCCGTTGTCTACGGTCTCCTCGATGGGCAGGATGGCGGCCATGACCGTGTCACCTGCAACACGTCAGCTTTGCGACGCCACATTTCCGGACAATGACGCTGCGAGCGCCCTGTCACTCCTTGTTTTCTACACAGGAGCGGAGTGTGAACGCGTGCATCAGGCTGCGGTCCGGTTGAGCGGAGGACGACTCGGCAAGCTTCGTATGTGGCTCGATGAAGCCAAGCGCAACCCGGAGACCGTCTTGTGGTTCGGCGAGTCGCCCTCCGACGTCTCTCCGGACGCCCACGCCTTCGGAGTGGAGTTCATCAACAGCTTCCTCGACAAGCACCTAGATACGCCCGCAGAGCCCATGAGCGAGTGACAGCCGGCTGCCTGGAAAGAACCACGCAGCGACATCGAACAATCGTCTCGAACTTGATCAACTTTTTCGCAGTTCAGTGAACAAAAAGGCGGCCTTCGTCTGATCATGTGCTCCGACCAAGGTGCACCGATCGAGACGAAGGCCGTGAAGTGAGTCCGCTGCCTGCCGACGGTCCCGGGGAAGCGTTCGCGCAAGCGTCACGCTTCCGAGAGGACTTATTCGACTGCCTGGCCGTGCGCGGGGACGAACTGTTCGAGCTCGCCGATGCGCTGCTGTGCGCGGACGGTCCGGTGAGGACGCCGGTGGACCTGACGCTGGTGGCCGAGCACCGGCGCGGGCACGGCGCGATGTACAACGCGCTGAACAACGGGACCATCGATGTGCCCCGGCTGCGGCAGGTGCTCGCCGGCCTGCCGATGCCGCAGGCCGCCGACGGGCGCCTGGTCCTGGCAGTCGACGTCAGCAACTGGCTGCGCCCCGACGCGCCGACCAGCGCGGAGCGTCTGTTCTGCCACGTCTACGGCCGCAGCGGACGGACCTCGGACCAGTTCATTCCCGGTTGGCCCTACTCCTTCGTCGCCGCGCTGGAGTCGGGCCGGACGTCCTGGTGCCAGCTCCTGGACGCTGTCCGTCTCGGGCCCGAGGACGACGTCGCCGAGGTCACTGCCGCCCAGGTCCGCCGGGTGATCACCGACCTGGTCGAGATGGGCCGCTGGCACGCGGGCGACCGCGACATCCTCATCGTGTTCGACGCCGGTTACGACGCCCCGCGCATGGCCCACCTCCTGGCCGGCCTCCCGGTCGAGGTCCTCGGGCGGATGCGCACGGACCGGGTCATGCGCCGCCCGGCGCCTTCCCGCGAGGAGTACTACCGGGTCCACCCCCGCGGCGGTCACCCGCCGAAGCATGGCGGAGAGTTCCGCTTCGCCAAACCGGAGAGCCCGACGCGGCAACGGTGCAGGTCACCGACCGGTACGGCACCGCCCGCGCGATGGCCTGGGACCGCATCCACCCGAGGCTGACCTGGATCGACCACACCGGTGAACTCCCCGTCATCGAGGGCACACTGATCCGCCTCCAGGTCGACCGCCTGCCCGGCGGAGGCGACCCGCTGCCCGTCTGGCTGTGGTCGTCGGCCACCGCTCTGAGCAGCGAGGATGTCGACGTCCGCTGGCAGGCGTTCCTGAGGCGCTTCGACCTGGAGCACACGTTCCGGCTGATGAAGCAGACCCTGGGCTGGACCCGGCCGAAGCTCCGTACCCCCGAGGCCGGCGAACGCTGGACCTGGATCGTCATCGCCGCGCACACCCAGCTCCGCCTCCTGCGCCAGGCCGCCACCGACCTGAGACGGCCATGGGAGAAACCGGCCGAGCCCGGCCGGCTTACCCCGGCCAGGGTCCGCCGGGGGTTCAGGAACCTCCGCCCGCACCTGCTCTGTCCGGCCCGTGCACCGAAACCCTCAACTCCCGGCCCTGGAAGGCCACTCGGCTCGAAGAACCGGCGACCCGCCGCCCACTACGACGTGGGCAAAACCGTGAAACGACCAGAAAGCATCATCGAACGAAACCGACTCAGAGGATAAATGCCAAGCTGAGCTTGGCTTTTAACGTTCATGTCCGTCGGGTCTGAGGATGGCGCTTAAAGGCGCTGCTCGTTGGTGGCTACCTACCCCACCTATCCGAGCATGTGGCTGATTCCGCCCTGGCCGTCCGTGCCGTTCCAGACCGTAGCCGCCAGCCAGATCGGGAACCAGGACACCCGCTCCGGCAGGAACGGGGCGGTAAGGAGCCAGGCGACGGGCGGGGCGGCGAACAGCAGACAGCAGCACCAGCCCTTCCTGGAAGTAGCAGCGGGCTGTGGTGTCGAGTTCGTGGGCACCCGGCAGAAGGTAAGCGGTGCCCATGGCCTGCGCATGAGTATCTGTACCTACAACGCCGCCTGTCGCGGGTTCTGCCCCGTTCGTCGGGGTTTGGTGCCGACCTTGTGGTGAGTGGGCCGCTGGTGTGGCTGGCCGGTGGCCGGGGTTCAGGAACCTCCGTCCGACGGCAGCATCCCCAGCAGGTGCACCGAAACCCTCCCAGCCGGAGCACTCTGCCCACGTCGTGGCGGATTGCCCTGTGCCGGTTCTTCGTCCCCGGCGGTCGGCCGGGGCCCGCCGGACCCGGGCAGGGGTGAGTCGTTCGGGCGGGGCCGGCTTCTCCCAGGGATGCCGGAGGTCCTGGACGAGCGGACGGGCGAGGCGGAGCTGGGTGTGGGCGGCGATGGCGAGCCAGGTCCAGCGGTCGGCGGCATCAGGGCTGCGGAGCTTGGGGGGCGGTCCACCCGAGGGTCTGTTTCATCATGCGGAAGGTGTGCTCGACGTCGAATCTTCGCAGGAACGCCTGCCAGCAACGGTTGATGTCCGCTGCGGTGGCGCCGGTCTTGGACCACCACAGCCACAACGGTTTCGGGTCGGCGCCGGACGGCAGGTGGGAGACCTCCAAGCGGGTCACCGTGCCTTCGATGATGGGCAACTCGGCATTGTGGTCGATCCAGGCGGCCCGGCGGGTCAACCGCGGGTGGAGCCGGTCCCAGGCCCGGACTGTGGCTGTGCCGTAGAGGCGGGTGTCGCAGACGGTCACCACGTGCTCCTCACCCCAGGTATCCGGCTGGCCGAAGACGAACTCTCCGCCGTGCTTGGGCGGTCGGCCACCTTTGGGGTCGTAGACACGTGGTGGTGTCGGCCGGCGCATCACGCGGTCCGACCGTGTCCGGCCCAGGATCTCAATGGGCAGGTCCGCCAGCAGGTGAGCGAGCCGCGGAGCGTCATAGCCAGCGTCGACCACAATCAGGACGTCCGGGTCGCCGTCCTTCCACTGAGCCGAATCGACCAGCCGCTCGACGACTTCGCGGATCTGCGCGGTGGTGACAGCGGCGACGTCGGCGCCGGGCTGAAGCCGGACAGCGTCCAGAATCGCGGTCCACGACGTCCGCCCCGTCTCCAGTGCGGCCACGACCGAGTAGGGCCACCCCGGAATCATCAAGTGCTTGTTGTCGCCGTACCCGTAGGTGTGGCAGAAGCACCGGTCAGGGGTGGTGTCCGCGTCCGGGCGGAGCCAGGGCGAGACGTCGACCGCGAGAACCAGGCGGCTGTCAGCCGCCTTCGGCAATGGCACGGAGACCAGCGCCCGCCGCAGTCGGCCCACGTCCATCCGCCCCCGGTTCAGACCCGCATAGAGAGAACCGTGCCCGCGGCGGTATTCCGGCACCAGAGCTAGGCTGACCAGCGTCTTCACAGGCCCGTCAGCGCATAGCATCGCGTCGGTGAGCTCGAACAGCGCATCCGCACGCGCGGTCAGCGACGCGTACAACTCCCTCCGGAAGTGTGATAGCAAGCCGAACGGCTCCCGCTGAACATCGTGATGCAGCAGACTCACTTCTAGCTGCCTTCGATAGATCCCGTATCTCTGTGACGGAGCACAGGATCAGACGAGGGCCGCCTATACATCCGCCGAATTGCGAAAACTCTGATCAAGTTCGAGCCGTGTTCGATGTCGGACCTTAAACGACAAGCTGAGAGGTCGTTTTCGCCTCTGATGTACAGGCATTTTGTGTTTTACGCGGTGCGAATCAGCGGTGCTGGGAGGGCTGGGTATGCGGGTGGGTTTCGATGGCTGCGTGGGGTGACTGCTGGGGCGGGATGTTGCTGGTGCCTGTCTCGTCGCAACGTGACTGGCGCGGGGGCGTGCCTGCGTGCTTCTGCAACCGTCTCCGCACGCCTGGGCGCCTCTGCTCGCCCGGTGGTACATCCGGGTCATGGCTGAGCGTCGCGCCTACCTCAGTGACCTGGCGGTGAGTGAGCCGGTGACGGCTCCGATGACGGCGTCGGTCGTGACCCGTACGTTGTACTTCCGTCAGGAGCGCGTCGGCCGGTACGGCTCATCGAGCCGCTTGAAGCACAGTCCCTCCAGTTCGGCTGTCCGTGCCCGCCCGGCGGATACCGGCCAGGGCACGGACACGCATGTCAGCGTCTGCTGCCCGTGGGTGTCAGGGGGTGTGTCAGTAGGTGATGGACAGCGCGTGGTGGAAGACGTTCCCGGGGTCCCACTCGCCCTTGATCCGCTGGAGCCGCGGATAGTTGTCCTTGTAGTAGAGGGTCTGCCAGGGGGTGCCGGAGGCGTTCCACTCCGGGTCCTTCAGGTCCGTGTCCGGGTAGTTGATGTACGAGCCGTCGCTGTCGCCGTCGATGACCGGGACGCCGCCGGTCGCCGCGTACGTCTCCTTGTAGAGCCCTCGCATCCAGTCGACGTGCCGGGCGTCGTCGGCGGGGTCGGCCCAGTAGGTGATGAAGTTGGCCTTGAGGACCGAGTCCCGCTGCGGCATGGCGGTGTCGGCGGGGGCGGGCACGTTGGCGCGGCCGCCGTAGGTGTAGAGGAGGACGGAGGCGTGGCCGTCGTAGCCGGGGTCGGACAGCCGCCGGTACAGGGCGGCGATCTGGTCCTCGGAGTAGGCCCGGCGCAGGTAGGCGCCCTTGGACTTGGAGCGGTCGTAGGCCCCGGTCTCGTACGGGTTCTTGAGGGTCTCCTTCAGCCAGGGTCCCGTCGCCCGGGTCCTGGTGTGCGCCACGTCCACGCCGACGGTCACCGCGCCGATGTAGTCGTCCACCAAGTCGGCCGCGTTCGCCAGGGTGCCGTCGACCTGGACGTTGAGGCCCACCGTCCCGAGGGCCGCGTTGTGCAGCAGTAGGACGCTGTTCAGGCTGGCGTACGGCCCGCCGTCGCCGTCGTTGTCCGTGTGCCACTGGCCGTGGTTGCGCACGATGCGGGTGAACGCCTCCTCGGTGAGGTCGCTCCACTTCCAGCTGACGGACGCCTTCAGCAGCGCGCCGGGCGGCCTGGGCAGCAGGCCGGCCGGGTCCCCGGTGGCGCCGGGGGTCCTGAACCAGTACTTGGTGACCACGCCGAAGTTGCCGCCGCCCCCGCCGGTGTGGGCCCACCACAGGTCGCGGTGCGGGTCGTCCACGTCGCTGGTGGCGATCACCGCCCGCGCCTTCCCCGCGCCGTCGACGACCACCACCTCCACCCCGTACAAGTGGTCGACGACCGCTCCGTACTGGCGGCACAGCGCCCCGTAGCCACCGCCCTGCACATGGCCGCCGACGCCCACGGTCGGGCAGGTGCCGCCGGGTATCGTCACGCCCCAGTCCAGGTACAGCGTCCGGTACACGTGGCCGAGTTGGGCGCCCGCCTCGACGGCGAACGCCTGCCGCTCCTCGTCGAAGTACACGGCGTCCATCTCGGACACGTCGAGCAGCATCCGTACCTGCCCGTCGTCGACCAGCCCGTCCAGGCAGTGGCCGCCGCTGCGGACGGCGATCCGCGCGCCGTCCCGCACCGCCTCCGCGACGGCGGCCGTGACCTGCTCGGTCGTGTGGACGATCCGCACGGAGTCCGGCTTCCCGACGAAGCGGCCGTTGTACCCGCGGGCCGTCAGGTCGCCGTACCGGACGTCGTCCGAGGTGACGGTGACCGCGGGCGGGGCGCCCACCGCCCGGCCCGTCTCCCCGGCGGTGTCCGGCGCGCCCGCGTACGCGGGTCCCACGGTGGTGAGCGCGGCGACCGTGCCGCCGGCTCCGGCGCCGAGGAACCCGCGGCGCGTCAGTGCTGACATCTGCATCTCCCGTTCTCAGCGATCTTGTTTCTCAGGGCTCGTGCTTCCGGGCGGTCGTGCTTCCCAGGGGTCGTGCCGGGTGTGCCCGGTCGTCTTCCGGCCGGCCGGGCGGGCACGCCGCCGGCACCTCGCGGGGCGGCCGGAGCGAGAAGGTACTGCCCTCCGCCAGCACCATCCGCAGCAGGGCGTCCCACAGCCTGCACAGCCGCGGGTCCAGGTCGGCCCACTCCACCGCGAGGGAGAGCAGCCGCATCCCGGTGAGCGCCTCCACGAAGACGTGGGCGATGTCCACGGGCAGCAGGTCCGCCCGTATCTCCCGCTGCCGCTGGGCCAGCGCGAGGAACTCCGTGACCAGGGAGAGCCACCGCAGTTCCGCGCCGTGCGTGCCCTCGCCGTCGGGCTCGCCCTCCACCCGGAGGCGGAACCCGGCCCGGGCGACGGGGTCGTGCGCCATGCGGCACGCGGCCTCGTAGGAGAACTCGACGAGGCCCCGCAGCCCGCTGCGCTCCCGCACCCGGACGGCCATCGCCAGGGCCGGCCAGATGTCGTCCTCCAGTTCCAGGACGGCGGCGGCCAGCTGCTCCTTCGAGTCGAAGTGGAAGTAGAGCGCCCCGCCGGTCACGCCGGCTTCCCGGCTGATGTCGGCGACGCTCGTCCTGTGGTACCCGTGTGCGCCGAAGCCTTCCGCGGCCGCGAGGAGGATTCGGCTCCGTGTGCTCTCGCCTCTCGACAGCAGAACGCACTCCTTCCGTTACGCCGTCCGGCCGGCCCGCGGTCGGCGCGGAACGCCGACCGGCGGACGGTCAGCGCGGAGAGGCGTCCGCGCCCACGGCCGGCATCGGGGTGCCCGTCAGCTCCTCGCTCAGCCGGCGCAGGCGGGCGCGCGCGCCCTCGTCGTGCGCCTGCGCGTGGGCGCGCGCCACCTGCGAGCGGTTCACGTAGAGGCCGCTGTTCCTGGCGTACTCGGGGTCCGTGACCAGGCGCGCGGTGTTCCGCACGCCCTCCGCGACCGTGCTCTGCGGGGTGAAGAGATGCGTGACGATCTTGGTCGGCATGTACGAGGCGGGGTGCAGGGAGTTGACCGTCACCCCGGTGCCGTCGAGCACGTCCGCCAGGTCCATGGTGAGCATGATCTGGGCGAGCTTGGCCTGGCAGTAGGCCTGGCCCCCGCTCCAGCCGCTGCGCAGCATGACGTCGTCGAAGTCGATGGGGGCCTGGCCCGCCGAGGTCACGTTGACGATCCTGGCGGGCGCGGAGTCGACCAGCAGCGGGGCCAGCCGGCAGCTCAGGATGTACGTGGAGAGGTAGTCGACCTGGAAGGTCAGCTCCAGCCCGTCCCGGCTCTCCCGGCGGTCGAGTTCGACCCCCATGCCCGCGTTGTTGACCAGGACGTCGATCCGGGGCCGGGACAGCAGCCGGTCGGCGAGCGACTGGATCTCGGCGAGCGAGGAGAAGTCGGCCCGCTCGTAGCTCAGCCGCTCGTTGCCCGTGGCGGCCCGCAGCTCCGCGAGAAGCTCCTGGCCCTTTTCCTCGCTGCGCCCGTGCAGGACGAGTTCGGGTCCCAGCGGGGCCAGTTCATGGGCGAGCGCACGGCCGAGCCCGTCGGTCGCGCCGGTGATGACGATGGTCTGGTCCGCGATGGACGTCATGTCGTACCTCCGGTAACGGGCAGGACCCTGCCCGGTGGATGACGCGCCCCCACGCGGCCCGTACGGCCGCCAGGAGGTCGCGTGGTTCACGTGGTGCGAGTGGTACGTGTGGTGCGCCTCGGGCGCGTGATGCGAGTCGGGCGCGCGGTGCGAGTCGTACGTGTGGTGCGGGCCGTGCGGGTGCGAGGTGGTGGGCGCCCGGAACGCGATCCCCGGAAGGGGCGTCCCGGGCGGTGTCCCGGGCGGTGGGCGTCCCGGGCGGGGTGGCCGGGACGGGGACGTCCGGAGCCGGGGCCCGGAGGGGCGTCCGGAGCGCGGCGCGGGGTCAGGGGGCGAGGGCCGCTTCCCCGCCGTCGAGCCGCGCGGCCACCGCGACGGTGTCGGCGATGGCCGCCGCGTACCCCGGTCCAGCGATACGCGGTCGAAGAGCAGCCGGTACCACATCGGACCGAACACCAGATCGATGAGGAACTCCTCGTCGGGGTGGCTGACTCACCGCCGATCCCGGGCACGCCGGATGATCTTCGCCACCTCCTCGCGGCGCGGGCCGGTCAGCCGCTTCCAGAG